>JBBACU010000264.1:0-3786 GCA_041656815.1 Proteiniphilum sp. | reverse complement strand
TGGACCCGGATCGAAAAAAGGCACTACTCGAAATGGTGAACTTGCTGTTTTCTCGATTCCTGTGAAGAACGTGGCACGGTCAATTAGTTTTGGTTCCTCTCCCACCGTGTCGAGCCAATAATCGACCTTTTCATACAGCTTTTTTTTATGTTTGTCCAATACATGCCAATCATTAAAATAACCACGTTTATATTGTATTGAAAAAGGATCCTTGCGGTTATCAATGCCCAGTCCGGTTACCTCATTCTTTCGCATTCTCTGCTGGATTTCCCAACGAGGCATATCCGCGTACACGAGGATGTCTGGCGACACGATGGTTGAACTCCCGTAACCGAACAAAATAATATTTCCGGTTTTATCCAGGGATGCTATCTTTTCTTTAACCTGTTTAACACGTGTTTCATCGATATAATCTGCCATCGATAGGTTACCGAGATAGCCGAATAACACGTCGTCTTTCATGAAATTTTTTGTCATTTCGTGAACTTCTTCCTCGGGCTTGAAATAATCGGTGGAATCGATAAAAAGGGCGTGCGGTATTGTATGAAAACGAGAAGCCAATTCTTCGTAGT
Organism: Proteiniphilum sp.; assembly: GCA_041656815.1. Lineage (GTDB taxonomy): Bacteria > Bacteroidota > Bacteroidia > Bacteroidales > Dysgonomonadaceae > Proteiniphilum. The sequence continues at coordinate 3,214 of JBBACU010000264.1, read as the reverse complement.
AGACCCCGCTATAGCATTCGATGCATATAATATTATCGTTTGCCTTCGAGATTAATTCTTTCAGAATATCATCCCAACCCTTAATGAGCACGCCATCCTCGACGCGAGTGGCGGGTAATTTGTCGTAGTTACTTTTGTAATCCTGCATATGTTTAATCAATGTCGTTGTATGTATGAACATGCAAATGTATAAAAGAATATAAATACCAACAAATTATTTGGGTGTTTTTTTTATTTTTTTTTACTTTGAAGAAAAAAGATGAAACAAAAGTTACCTTTGCACAAACAAGCAGAGCTGTACCTGAGAAAGCTTATAGAACACGAAGAGTACAAAGAAGGGAAGATGCTTCCTAACGAGATCGAATTGTCTGAACAATTAGGAATGTCTCGGAACACGCTGAGGCAAGCCATAAATACCCTCGTGAGCGAAGGGCTTCTGATCCGTAAGAGGGGAGTAGGTACCCGCGTCGCAGAGAAAAATATCTACAGCGAAGCCACCAACTGGTTGAGCTTTTCCCAAGAAATGAAGATTTTAGGATTGGAAATCGAGAACTTCGAACTATATATCAGTAAACAGTTCCCGACTAAAGAAGCGAAGGCTTTTTTTTCGATTCCTGACAACGTTAAAGTTCTTCGTATAGAGAGGCTACGCGGGAAAGTTAATTTTCCCTTTGTTTATTTCGTTTCGGAATTTAACCCTGAAGTTCCTCTGGATGGGACAGAAAATTTTAACAGGCCCCTATATGAAATTCTAAGAAATGATTATAATATTGTAGTAAAAACTTCAAGGGAAGAAATTAGCGCGGCCCCAGCCAATAATTTTATCGCTTCAAAATTAGAAATTGAAACCGGTGATCCCATACTTATACGAAAAAGAGCCGTGAGTGATATAAACGGCCATCCCATAGAATATAACATCGGTTGGTATCGAGCGGATTCTTTCACGTATAAAATAGAATCCGTGAGAAATAACACATAGCAATCTATTACCATTCTACGTCCCTGTATACCCATTAATGGTCAGTGCAAGGGCAAAAGAGCGGCAGGAATACCTATTTCTTGCTATTGTGAGAGATGGCGAGGGGGGGTAACTTTGTACCTTAGATAGAGCCGCTTTTCATCGTATATCCATGGCAATCACGTTGTGGAACGTGTCGGGTATCGCGAATCCGTACTTGATGAAAGTGTGCTATTGGTAAAATATGCCACGTACAAATGGATAGAAGAATCATTTTTTCTTTATTCTTTTTCATCATATATAGTAATTTGGTTGGAGTTCTTTTCGGTGCGAACGCTACCGTTAGCGGTACTGTGCGCTCTGGAAGCGGGGAACCGATCGAGTTTGCCACCGTCTATGTCAAGGTGGTTGCCCTCGGGGCGATCACGGACGAAAAAGGAGCCTATTATTTAGACCTCCCGGCGGGAGAATATGAATTCATTTTCACGCACCTGAACTACGAGGACGCTCTTCTAAGCGTTACCGTGAAAGAGGGCGAGAGTAACATTGCCGACGTGGTGATGACAGAAAACCCGGTGATGCTATCTGATGTGGTAGTCACAGGGAGCATTGCCGACGCGATGGAGAAGAAAGGGTTCGCCGTGAACGTGATCGAGACACGACAGATCGCGTTACAATCGGTGCAGGTTAATGACATACTCGACCGTACGGCGGGTGTCCGTATCCGACAGGATGGGGGCATGGGCTCGAGGGTGAACTACAACATCAACGGCTTATCAGGGAATTCCATCAAGATATTTATCGACGGGGTGCCGGCATCCAATTACGGCCCCTCGTTCTCGTTGAGCAGCATCCCCTCCGCGCTCATCGAGCGTATTGAAGTGTATAAGGGGGTGGTGCCCGGCTACCTTTCCGAAGATGCCCTGGGGGGTGCCATCAACATCATCCTGAAGCAACGAAGAAACAAGTCGCTGACCACCTCTTACTCCGCGGGATCGTTCAATACCCATCAATGGAACGCGGCGGGAAGTTACCGCTGGAATAACGGCTTCACGGTGGATGCCTCCGCTTTTTATAACTACAGCGACAATAATTACAAGGTCTGGGGCAAGGATATCCGGTTTACCGATACCGATACATGGCAAAAGATCGACTCCCAAGGAAAACGAGTGACTCGCTTTCACGACACGTACCGCTCCCTCGGGGGGAAGTTCAATATCGGCTTCACGGACGTGTGGTGGGCCGATCAGTTTCTGGTGGGCGCCGTGCTATCCGAGTCGTACAACGAGATACAGAACGGGGCCACCATGCAGGTGGTGTACGGTGATCGGCACAACCGGAGGGCATCGGACGTGTTTACCATCGATTACAGCAAGGACGACTTTTTGTTGGATGGCTTGTCACTGCGAGTGGACGGGAGCTACTCCATCCTCAACCGCCAGATCATCGACACGGTGGGCATTCAGCACGACTGGCTGGGGCCCATTATAAAAGATGGGGAGTACATCTACTACTACTCCGCGGGAGAAATTGGGGCCGAAGGAGGAGGGCGGAAAACCGCGGCGATCGACAAGGATTACGCGACCATGGTGCGGGGCAGCCTACGCTACCAGTTTAACGAGAACCACTCGCTTCATGCCAATTACATGTTCAATGATTTCCGCAGGAAGGTATCGGACGAGTTCCAACCGGCCGCGCTGCAAGCGTTAGCCAACACGCGGGATCTGCAAAAAAATATCGCTTCGCTCACCTACGAGAACACCTCGTTTTCGGGACGGTTGCGAACAAACTTGTTCTACAAACACTACTTCCAAACGGTGACGGCCAACGAGCCTATGCTGGTTGATGGCCAGCACGTGCTGGATCGTTTCCGCAAAAAAATTAATCACAACGGCTTCGGAGCCACCTTCTCGTTCGCGTTGATGCCCGACCTGTTCGTGCTGGCATCGGCCGAAAAGGCGTTGCGACTGCCCAGTGCCAATGAACTATTTGGCAATGGATCGGACAACTCGCTGGCATCGCCCGACCTGAAGCCGGAGAGCAGCTTGAACGCCAACCTGGGGTTCAGTTACGATTACCGCTTGGGCAACCACTCGTTCAACCTGAACTCATCGGTCTACCTGCGTGACACGAGGGATATGATACGCCCCACGCTGAACGGACATTATAGCTTTACTTACTCGGAGAACCTGGAGAGCGTTTTCACGAGAGGGATCGATGCCGAGTTCATCTATAACTGGGATAACCGGTTCGATT
>JBBACU010000263.1:0-3790 GCA_041656815.1 Proteiniphilum sp. | reverse complement strand
AATTGGTATACACGCTACTTTGAGGGGGTAGTGCCGGTTCCGGCATGTGAGTTCGAGTCTCATCCTGCGCACTGTAAAAGCCACTGTATTATAAGATACGGTGGCTTTTTTTAGTCCGCGTGTCATGCATTCGCGTTTTTTTATATAAGTTTGTGCGAGGTTTAATTGCAAATAATTCATAGTATGGCAAGCAGAAACTGCGAGGCTATGCGCGCACAACTACCTGCTCATGAAAATCCTTTCAGCTGAACAGATCCGGAAAATTGACGCCGAAACTATTTCTCGCGAAGGAATTTCGTCGTTGGAACTGATGAAGCGCGCCGCTACCGCCTTCTATCGTTGGTTTATTGCCCGGTATGACCGGAAGGAAACGTCGGTGCTTATTTTTGCCGGTGTGGGGAATAACGGGGGCGACGCGTTGGTGGTAGCCCGTATGCTGCAAAAAGCGGGGTTCCCGGTGAACGTGTTCGTGGTGGAGTATAGCCGTGCTTACTCCGAAGACTGCATGCATAATATTCGCCGGGCAAAAGCCGAGAATATTCCATGTGCCCCGATTGCTTCTGAAAACGATTTCCCATCAATGGAAGAATACGATGTATTGATCGATGGCATCTTTGGAACGGGGCTTAATCGGGATGTTAGCGGCTTGGCGCGTGATGTGATTACCCGAATAAACGAAAGCGGGAAGAGAGTGATCAGTATTGATGTGCCCAGCGGGTTATTTCTGGATCGTGAGACCACGTTCGCGGTAAAGGCTTCGGAAACGGTGACCTTCCAAATTCCAAAGTTAGCACTCTATCTCCCCGGCAACCAACATTTTTGTGGAGACGTGTGGAACGTGGATATCGGGTTAAACGAGGGAGCAATTGCTGAAACAGGAACAGATACTTTCTTTACCCGAAAAGAGGAAGCGGCGGCCTTGTTGAAGCCGCTGTCCCGGTTCACGCACAAGGGGATGCTGGGGCACGCCCTTCTTATTGGTGGGAGCTTTGGAATGACAGGATCGATATGCTTGGCTTCAAAAGCAGCCCTTAAGGCGGGGTGTGGGCTGGTCACGGCCTATCTCCCCAAGTGTGGTGTGCCGGTGATCCAAAGCTATTTTCCGGAGGCGATGGCTCTTGCTGATCAGCAGGAAAATTATCTTGCCGCTATTGATTACACCTTGAAACCTGATGCCGTCGGCATAGGGGTGGGCATGGGACAACACGAAGATACCCACCACGCGCTGCACGAGTTTTTAAAACAAAACAGGGCTCCGTTGGTGGTCGACGCGGACGCGCTGAATATCTTGGCACGGCATACCGATTGGTTATCGCTTCTCCCGCGGGGGACTATCCTCACACCACACCCTAAAGAGTTTAGCCGGCTAGTCGGGGAATGGAACGACGATTTTGAGAAAATCCGTAAGGCCCGAGAGTTTGCCAAGCAGCATGAGGTGATTGTCGTGATAAAAGGAGCTTTCTCGCTGGTCATTGACGCGGAAACAGTTCACGTGAATGGTAGCGGCACCCCCGCGCTGGCCACGGCCGGGAGTGGCGATGTGCTTACCGGGATAATCACCAGCTTGCGGGCGCAAGGTTACCCGCCGATGGATGCCGCGAGGCTGGGGGTGTACCTGCACGGGCTGACGGCCGATCTTTCCCGCGAGCAAATTCATGAACGTTCCTTTATTGCCTCCGATATCATCGACAATATTGGGAATGCTTACGCGCGTCTTGAACGTACTATTTGAGATACTCGGCGGCTAAACCTTGGTTCACCAAATAAATTTAACGCCACAAACAATTTCACGAAGCATGGCGCACGCAGTTTGACACTGTCCTTGAACTTCAGCTCACCAAAAGTTGAGTTTCACAAACAATGAATGTGAATTGCACTTGCTGCTTGAATCTGCCTCCCCTAAAGTTGAGTTTCACAAACATTTTTTGTAATGTTGCACTTGTTACTTGAGTCTGCTCACTTAAAAAAGCATCACTTTTGTTTGTGAATCACGAATAAAGTTTGTACTTTTGCCCCTCATTTTGCCAATAGGCTCAACAAGAAGGCGCTTTGCGCGTCTCGCCTCAGGCACGTAACGTCAAGTTATTTTTATATGTACGTCATAGTAGACATTCAGGGCCAGCAGTTTAAAGTATCTCAAGGCCAGAAATTGTTCGTCCACCGGATCAATGCCGACCAAGGCAGCGAGGTAGCGTTCGAGAAAGTGATGCTTGTGGACAACGAGGGTGCGGTAACCGTGGGCGCTCCATTGGTTGATGGAGCCAAAGTGGTGGTAGAGGTTCTCTCTCACGTGAAAGGAGACAAGGTGCTCGTTTTCAAGAAAAAGAGAAGAAAAGGATACCGGAAGTTGAACGGACATCGTCAACAATTTTCGGAAGTACAAGTAAAAGAAATTGTAGCTTAATCAGTTAAAATCAGAAGACAATGGCACATAAAAAAGGTGTAGGAAGTTCGAAGAACGGCCGCGAATCGGAAAGTAAACGATTGGGCGTTAAGATATACGGTGGTGAGGCAGTGAGAGCCGGCAACATTCTCGTGCGCCAGCGCGGCACGGCACACCATCCCGGGGACAATGTGGGTATAGGCAAAGACCATACCCTGTACGCGTTGATCGACGGCACGGTAGTTTTCCGCAAAAAGAAAAACAATCGCTCGTTCGTATCGGTGCAACCGCGTGCGGAGGCCGAAGCGTAACTGTAACCGCCCACGTCCCGGTAAAACGGAACTTGAACCATAAAATAATGTATTAGTTGAAGAGCAACCTGCCCGTGACTGAGCAGGTTGCTTCTTTTTTGGCAAATTGAACCGAGGTTGTTGCTGTAAATATTGACAACCTCATAGAATAGAGGCTACTTATGCCTTTCGACCAGAATCTTTTCGATATCCTCCAGTTTTAGGTTTTTTGTTTTTAGTAAGATCAAGAAGTGGTACAGCAAGTCGGCCGCTTCGTTGGTGAACAGGTCGATGTTGTCGTCCTTCGACTCGATCACCAACTCTACCGCCTCTTCGCCTACTTTTTGAGCCACTTTGTTAACGCCTCTATTGAATAACCGGGAGGTGTAGGAGCTCTCGGAACCCTCCGCGATGCGGCCCTCGATTACCTTCTCCAGTTCATACAGGAATCCTTTGGCAGTCTCTTCCTTAAAGCAGGAGGTGCTGCCGGTGTGGCAGGTGGGGCCTTGGGGAAAGGCCTTGACAAGGAGCGTGTCGTTATCGCAATCCACGAGGATCTCCTTCACCATCAGGTAGTTTTTCGACTCTTCTCCTTTGGTCCACAGCCGGTTTTTAGAGCGGCTGAAAAAGGTGACTTTCTTCTCGGATTTGGTTTTTTCGAGCGCCTCCTCGTTCATGTATCCCAGCATCAGCACTTGAAGCGTGGTCGCGTGCTGGACAATTACCGGGACCAGTCCCCCGGCTTTTTCGAAATCTATGGTCATCGTACAGGTATATTTTGGTCGTTTAAATATTGTTTTAACGTGGGAATGGGGATCTCCCCGAAATGGAATACGGATGCCCCGAGCGCGGCACTTGCCTTCGTTTGTTGGAACACGTCGGCAAAATGTTCCCGGGTGCCCGCGCCGCCTGATGCGATAACGGGAATATTGACTGCCTCGCATACCTCTTTCGTGATATCAAGGGCAAAACCACTCTTGGTGCCGTCGTGGTTCATCGACGTGAGCAGGATCTCGCCAGCGCCAAGCTGTTCGACTTCCTTTGCCCAGTCGACTGTCCGGCGAGGAGTGGCTGTTCGCCCGCCATGCACGTACACCATCCACTCCTCGTTGGAGAA
>JBBACU010000262.1:0-3791 GCA_041656815.1 Proteiniphilum sp. | reverse complement strand
CGAACACTTGGTTACTATAGAGCTGTATTTTATCGCGCTGCAGGTCGAGGTTATTTTTCACCTTCGGGAAGTAGAGAATACCGGTCAGGTTGAACGGGTAATCCACGTTCAGGTGAATCCAGAAAAGCGGTTCTTCCCCGAAAGAAAGGGGATAAAGGTCGCGGTAGAACTGCAGGTAATCCTCGTCCTTCAACCCGGACGGTTGCTTCCGCCAGAGCGGGTCGGTTTGGTTAATCACGTTATCCTCGCCGGTATCGACGTGCTTGCCATCCTTCCACTCTTTTTTCTTGCCAAAGACAATGGGAACCGGCAGGAACTTGCAATATTTCTGCAAGAGCGATTCCACCCGGCTCTCCTCGAGGTACTCCTCGTGCTCCTCGTCGATATACAACACGATGTCGGTGCCCCGGTCCGCCTTATCCACCGTTTCCATGGTAAACTCGGGGGAGCCGTCGCACGACCATTTCACCGCTTCCGCGTCCTCTTGGTGTGATTTCGTGATGATTTCCACCTTCTTCGACACCATGAAGGAAGAGTAGAAGCCCAGCCCGAAATGGCCAATGATCGCGTTCGCGCTGTCCTTGTACTTGTCAAGGAAGTCGTTTGCCGACGATAGGGCGATCTGGTTGATGTACTTGTCCACCTCTTCGGCGGTCATCCCGATACCCCGGTCGGAGATCGTTAACGTGTTCTCTTTTTTATCGATTGAAACCCGCACCGACAGGTCGCCCAGCTCCCCTTTAAACTCGCCCATATCGGCAAGTGTTTTCATCTTCTGGGTGGCGTCCACCGCGTTGGAAACGATCTCACGCAGGAAAATCTCGTGATCACTGTAAAGAAATTTCTTGATGATGGGGAAAATATTGTCCGTGGTAACCCCGATTTGTCCTTTTTGTATCATATTATCATGTAAAGTTTAATAGATAGCTGTTCTATATTTACTCTACGTATCATTTGCAAATAGTATGCCAGTTTAGGAGCCGGCTTTGGTTTTCTGCCGGTGTCCGGAACATGTTTCCGCGTGTTTTTCCTTAAGAATATTCGAGCCGACGGCTGGCGTAAAAGGTAAAGGTATCAGGAAACGAAAGCAGACCGGATGCTCTCGGCTATCGTCGCGAACTCTTCTTCGGTAAGTTGCAGTTTCGGGTTCGACAAGTTCATATCTCCCTCGTTTTGCATCGGGATCAAGTGAACATGGGCGTGCGGCACCTCCAGTCCCATCACCATTACCCCTACTCGTTGACAAGGGATGGCGATCTTGATGGCCGCGGCAACCTTCTTGGAGAAGAGGGTCATTGCAGCAAGCAGTTCATCCTCCAGGTCAAAAAGATAGTCGGTCTCTTGTTTGGGAACCACCAGGGTATGCCCTTTTGCCATCGGGCGGATATCGAGGAAAGCATAGAACCGGTTGTCCTCTGCCACTTTGTACGAGGGAATCTCTCCCGCTATGATTTTGCTAAATATCGTTGCCACGCGTGTGAAATTTAAAATTTGGCCAAATTATATAGATATCTCGATCACTTCGAACGTCATCAAGCCCGACGGCACCTGTATCTCGGCAATATCTCCCACTTTTTTACCCAGCAGCCCCTGGGCGATGGGCGAATTCACCGCGATCTTCCCGCTTTTAAGGTCGGCCTCGCTTTCCGAGACCAGCATGTAGGTCATCAGCTTGTTTGTTTTCAGGTTTTTGATGGTAACCTTGTTCATGATCTTCACCTCGTCTGTGCCGATCGTGCTCTCGTCAATGAGACGCGCAGTAGCAATCAGGCTTTTGAGCTGGGAGATCTTGGACTCCAGCAAGCCTTGTGCTTCCTTGGCAGCGTCATACTCCGCGTTCTCGGATAAATCTCCTTTATCCCTTGCTTCGGCAATCTGTCGTGATATCTCGGGCCGCTGCACAGACTCCATTTCAATCAATTCTTCTCTTAATTTCCGAAGGCCCTCTTCGGTCATATACGTTACAGCCATACTCTCTTTGTTGTTTTTTTGTTTTGCTTGGTCTATTAGTTACTAACACGTGTCTATGCCTATTTCCAACGCGGCCGTTTAAGCAAAAAACCTGTATTTTTTAAACCAGGGAAGAACGGACGGTTTTAGTTATAAGCAGCATAAAGAAAAAGAATTCCGACCTGATTCAAGAGGCCGGAACTCCCTTTGTTCCATGATGTACTTATCACAAAGATAAATCTTTATTCCAATATCACAAAATTTTCCGGTACTTTTTTACAATAGTTTTTCCAGTTCGTCAGCTAACCGGCCGTACTCTTCTACCCGTGCAACAATATCCCCTTCTCGATCGATAATGAAGGCGGTGGGAATTTCTCTCACGTTGTAAGTTGCCAACAACGAGGTGTTCACCGACAAAGGGTCTCTTACCGTGATCCATGGCAAGTTAGCGGCCGATGTCTTCCAGAAATGCTCGTCCGAATCGAACGAGACTTGGTAAATCTCCATCCCGCGGGCATGGTAGCGCGCGTAGACGGTATTCAACCGGATGTTATGCGCGGGAGAGAAGTCCGCGTTATACACCACGAAGTCGAGTACCACCACCTTCCCTTTCAGCGAGGAAAGAGCCACTCGCTCGCCGTTCACTCCCCGGAGCACGATATCGGGCAAGCCCGATCCCTCTTCGATAGGAATATTCTCGAGCAGCGCGGCTTGCCGCTCTTGTTGGCGACGGGTTCTCAGCGCGTTCATCGTGAAGTCATACAGGTGCTTCGTCCGCCCCGTATCCGGGTAGTACCGGCTCCACGAGGTGGCCACCGCGCCAAACATCGGGTAATCCTGTTTATTATACGGGTCAAAGATCAGGTAGTCGTTAATCTTCTGGAACACCGCGTAGTAAGCAGCCGCGCCGGAAGGATTGCCCAATATCAACCGCGATACCTGCTCCTTGTAATCCACGAGCAAACTATCGAGTTGTTCAATGAATGCCATATCGTCGATCAATTTGGCCTCGTGTTGATTTTCCAAGCCGCTAATCGCGGTGGCTGTCTGGGCAGTAAGGGCATCCACTCGCTTCATTCGGTCGTTGGATGGCGAATCCTCCACCGCGAAAGAGTGGTACAGGTTGCTCCCGTCGGCGGTCACCCGCAATGTCTCGGCCGAATCCACCGCGAACACGGCCACTTGGTCACGAAGCCGCAACTGGTAGAACTCCGGGTTAGCCGGGGCCGGCTGCTTCATGGAGAACCTACCGCCTGCCTTGAGCACTACCGAGTCCAACGTCACTACACCCCCTAACCCGCGATGATCGAGGTAGAGTGTATCCCCTTCGGCTCCCTCGATATTTCCTGTCACGCTAAACACGTCTCCTCGCTTGCAGGAGAAAAAGAGCCCCCCCATTAGCAGGGTCAATAAAACCATTCCCAATAATTTCTTCATATGCATGTCCAAATAATTACCCGATTGTCATAAAATAGCACGAAGTAAAAACGCACGAAATATTTACAGCGGCGAAGCCGGATAATTTTCAACAAAATTACATGATTTTCTTTTGAAACGGCCATGATTCGGATAATTATTCATGATTCGTATAATTTTAAAATATTCAAGCAACTGCCAATTCCAATTCGGGAGTTAGTGACCGCCGAATTACAGGAAGAGTATCCGATTTCTTCCGAAACCCTCTTGTCACAATTGTGTTTTACTCATTTTATAGAATTGATTACTGATGTTTCGCAGTTAAAAATGAAGTTGATAATCAGAGGATAAGAGATAAAAAAAGCAGCATATTTTAGCTAATATATCATTGAAAATGATTATCTTAGCGATGGAAACCAAACCAT
>JBBACU010000261.1:0-3793 GCA_041656815.1 Proteiniphilum sp. | reverse complement strand
AGAGATTATCCCGGTGCTTTCACACTTCTACAATGTGCCTATCGAGTTGCCGGAAGCCGACGCCGAGTTACCATTCACTTCCTCCTTCACGGGAGAAAGCATTATCCAGGTCATCAACATCATCAACCTCACGCTCGACACGCGCGTAACTATTACCGATTAAACACGTACTGAAACAATCACTTTTTAATTATTTACATCTATGAAGACAAACGGGTTTATTTTTATGGCCATTCTTCTTACCGGTATGATTCTTTTACCGGGTTGTGGCAGCACCAAAGGGTACCAGGGAGCAAAAATGGAGTCTGCCGATCTCGCCCGTGTGCAGCAAGGCGACCATAAACTGAGGATCAAGGGAAAAAAGACTTCCGAATCGGCTCTTCTCGTGAAAGTGGATACCGTTTCCGTGGGAAGTTACATGAAAGGCTTCCCGAAGCATACCGATGTATTGCCCGGTGAACGGACAGTGGAGATACGTCATTTTCAGCAATGGAAAGACAAAGCAGCCATGCCGGGGGCAATGTTCGGCCTAATCGGGGCATCCATCGCCGAATCCAATAACCCGCACACGCACTACAAACTCACGTTCACGGCAGAGAAGGGCAAACAGTATACCATCGTGCCCGTGACAGACGAGACGACCGAAAAACCGGCGTTCCATGTGATAGAGGTCGCGACCAACGACACCATCCAGCCGCGTGTTGTCCAACTTGAGAAGAAGAAAAAATAGATAGATAATGCTTCGGCACGAATGCAGTGCCTATTGCAGGTTTCCAAGAACGCACGTTGCACTTTTTTTGCACCATAAAGACAAACGTATCAAAAAAATATGCAGAAACAAATTATAATATCTCTCTTCCTGATCCTGTTTACCGTTATGGCGGTAAATGCTCAAATGGGTGAGAAGGATGCAGATATACGGGTCGGACTAGGGGTCTCGCAGTTCAAAGGAGAAGAAGGTTTATTGCTCCTATCCGAATATGAATTGAACGCGAAGCTTAGTGATTATTTCACAATAGCCCCATCCATAATATTGGAACATGACGCTAATCTCGATATTGAGTCTGCTAACTTTTCCCAAGCGAATCTGAACGCGTTTGGTTCTCCGTCTCGAAACGATCGGCAAAATGATTTCCGGATGGGGGGAGGATTAAGTTTCTATCGATTGAGCCAAAGAGGAGATTATGCCACGCGTAGCGCGCTCGGACTTAATCTTATGCTGGAAAACACTTATACGTTCAACGACTTTTTTTTAATTGGCATTAAAGCGTTTATACAGCCATATTTTAACCGGGACATCCATTATGGTGCCTTTCTGAAAGTGGGAATAAACCTGTAAATCATCGAAAACATTGTGCTATCATCGAATGAAACGCTATACTATCTTTTTATTTTTGATTGCCTGCTTTCCCCTGCCCCTCCTGCCGCAAGCGAAGGTCACCCTTAACTTGGAAAAACGGCCGATCACCGAAGTCCTCCGGGAAATAGAACAACAAACGGGGCACACGTTCTCCTACAGTCCTGCATTGTTAAAGGATTTCCCCCCTGTCTCTCTCCGGATCACGGACGGGTCTCTCGAGAAAACATTGCAACTTCTTTTCGATAAAACCGACATCCAGGCCATTATACAGGGAAAACACATCATTCTGAAAAAGAAGCCGAAAGAGATTATCATCAGCGGGTTTATTCACGACAGGGAATCGCACGAGTCGCTCATCGCGGCCAATATTTATGATCGGGTTTCGGGACAGGGTGCCGTCACCAATAACTTTGGGTTTTACAGCCTATCCGTTCCGCCGGGCGAGGCAGAACTCCAGCCAAGTTACGTGGGGTATGTCTCCAAAGGCTACCCCTTCCGTGTGACGCGAGACACGGTGATTCATTTTTTTTTGCAACCGTCCCCCCTACTCGATGAAGTAGTGGTGGACGGGAACCGGAAGAGTCCGATGCTCGATGCAGAGACAGGAAAGGTAAGCCTTAACGCCGCCACGCTAAAAAGCATCCCCTCGCTCATGGGGGAGAGCGACGTGATCAAGGCGTTGCAACAGATGCCCGGCGTGGCCGTGGGAACCGACGGGTTGGCCGGACTGTATGTGCGGGGTGGAAATGCCGACGAGAACCTCTACCTTGTGGACGGGAACCCTCTCTACCACGTTCACCACCTGCTGGGGCTCTTTTCCACGTTCAACCCCGAAGCGGTAAAAACGATGGACTTCTACAAGGGTAGCTTTCCTGCCCGCTACGGGGGCCGCTTGTCGTCGGTAGTAGACGTGCGGATGAACGACGGCGACATGAAGAAGTTTTCCGGCACGGTTTCCTTTGGGTTGATATCCTCGCGGTTCAACCTGCAAGGGCCCGTTATCAAGGACAAGACCTCGTTCTCGGTCTCGCTCCGCCGTACCTATCTCGACCTGTTCGCCCGCCCGGTTATGCATTTCATGAACCGGAAAGAGAAAAGAAAAAACCCGCGTAATTACCACGTCACCGATTTCTCCTATTATTTTTACGATTTCAACGCGAAGATAAATCACAAGTTTTCAGACAAAAGCCGCGTTTACCTGAGCCTCTATAACGGGAAAGACTATCTTTTTTTTAATGACCATCACCACGTCTTGTACAGCAACGATTACCCCACGTATGGCTCGAACCCGGGCAGCCCCGGAGAGAATGTTCAACAACACTATAAAAGCGCATCCAATGAAGCATCGGCTATTGACATAGGTTGGGGGAATCGCGTGGCTTCGCTGAATTGGGCATACGCGGTCAATGGCAAGTTATTCTCGAACACCACGCTGGTTTACAACCGCTACCGGTCGAACATCTCGTTTTCCAGTGAAACCCGGGAGACCTATTCCTCGAGAAATTATGGAGACCTGCGCGAGAAGCAGGTGAACTCTTTTCAACTCTTTCACCCGATCTACAAATCGGGCATCGAAGATTTTGGCTACCGCCTCGATTTTGATTACGCGTACAACAGCCATCATTTGGTTCGTTTTGGAACCGCCCTGCTGCAGCATGGTTTCATTCCCGAGGAGAGCCGTGTTTTCCGTCAAGAGAGTGAGGGAGAAACGAGGCTGAACGATACCATCACCTATGCCGACGAACGGGTCAAGGTACGGGAACTTTCCTTGTACGCCGAAGACGAGATGGATATCGGGGGGCGGTGGAAGATAAATGCCGGCCTGCATCTTTCAGGATTCTTCGTGCAAGGGAAATCATACCTGAACGCCCAGCCCCGTCTGGCAGCCAGCTACCTGTTACCGGGAAACTTTTCCCTGAAAGCGTCGTATGGCAGGATGAGCCAATACGTGCACCTGTTGCAAAGCAGCTATATGAACGCGCCCAACGATTTATGGGTGCCCATCACGAAAAACGTGAAGCCACTGTTGTCCGATCAATTCACGGCAGGGATACACGGGAGATATCGCGCGTTCGACCTTTCTGCCGAAGCGTACTACAAGCGTTCGATGAACCAAGTCGAGTACAAGGACGGGAGCCACCTCCTCGCCAGCAACACCAATTGGGAAAACCGTGTCACCCAAGGGATCGGCACCTCGTACGGGGTGGAGTTGATGGCGAAAAAAAGCATGGGGAACAGTTCGGGATGGGTCGGTTACACGCTATCATGGGCAGAGCGGCAATTCCCGAACGGGGAAATCAACCAGGGGAAGGCATACCCTGCGAAGTACGACAATCGCCATAAGATCAATGCCGTGCTAAAACACGCGTTTAACCGTAAATTCGAAATAAGCGCTTCATGGATCTACGCGACCGGCAACTGGGCCACCTTACC
>JBBACU010000260.1:0-3807 GCA_041656815.1 Proteiniphilum sp. | reverse complement strand
ATTCTTTTCGGGTTATTGCTCGTTATCGCGGGGCTGCTTTTTCTTTCTTTCAACTTCGGATGGATTGATGCCGCGCTGAGGCCGGTTATTTTTTCATGGCCCATGATTTTCGTGGTGATAGGTATTGTCAGCTTTTCAAAAAACAACTACCTGGTATCGCTCTTCTGGTTAATCCTTGGCCTTTTTTTCTTGCTGCCGCGGATTGGCACGGCCTTTCCCGGTCTCATTCAAGGAGTCGACGATAGTTTTGCCCGCACGTATTGGCCCCTGTTACTGATATTGCTCGGAATTGCTTTTATCTTGCGGGTAGCGTTGGGCCAACGGGGACATGCAAAAGGACATCACCGGCTAAGTTCGGCCGAGGCCGATCAAGGACGAATTAATCGTAGCGTGGTGTTCGGGGGATCGGAGAGCATCTTTTTGGAACCGGTCTTCAACGGGGGCGATATCAGCGCGATTTTCGGGGGAGTCGTGCTCGACCTGAGAAAAACGAAGCTGCCCGAGGGAGACACGTATATCAATATTGACGCGATCTTCGGGGGGGTGGCGCTTTACGTGCCCGGTGACTGGATGGTGGAAGCTAAATTCCAGACCGTGATGGGTGGCTTTCAAGACAAGCGGCATATCTCCGACGCGGACAAATCCCGAAAACTAATCTTGAAAGGTGATCTCATCTTTGGTGGGTGTGAAATAATATGAACTTCTCTTTCCCGTATATTCCTTACAGGGCATTGCCGGTGGTGTTGTTCGTTATCGGTTACGCGTTGCTGCAGTCCTTGGCAATTCACCCGTTGGTGTTATCCCCGTTTGGCATGCTATTGCTGAAGAGCACCGCCGACGCGTTGATTATCGCGGGAATTGGAATTCTGTTGACGGTTATCGTGCCCTCGTCGAATTACGTGAAACTCGATCCAATCCAGCGTACGGTCAACCTGATTGCTCTGGGGCTGCTGGTGGTGCTGGTTTGGGTGGTTCTCTTTTTCTTCACGTCTCTGGTTGTTTTTGGCGAGGAGTACATGGAAAGAATACGCCCGTTGCTTCCCCTTTCGGCGTTTATCGGTATTCTCCTGTACATGATTCTTGTCCTGTATATACAGTACCGGCCATTCGAGGCCGATACCGAGGAGGAGGGGGGGGAAGCAAACGATCCAAGAAACGACGCGCTAAAGAAAAGAGAAGCCAACGAAGCGCCCTTGCCTGTCTCCGGCAGCGGTAATAACAACGAGACCGAGCAACTGCAGCGGGTGGCCGTGAAGATTGGGCAGAAAATTCACGTGATCCTGATACCCGATATCGTTTATATCCGGTCCGACGGGGATTACGTGCAGATCGTGACCGGCCGGCAACAGTATATCAAGGAAGAAACGATGAAATACTTCGAGGCCAACTTACCCGGTAAACAGTTCGTGAGGGTGCACCGCTCCTATATTGTAAACGTGGAAAAAATATTGCGTATAGAGACCTACGAGAAGCAAAATCAAATGCTCACCCTTGCCAACGGCGACAAGATACGGGCAAGTGCGGCCGGTTACAAATTACTTCGAGAAGCCCTGAACCTTTAAAAGCGTAACAAAATCTTATTGTAAAGTATGTTAAAACTTAGAAAACCGTTATGAGTTTTCAAGTTTTCGATACTACCTTTGTGCGTTTTTAAATATAAAGAATGGATGTAAAAGAAAGAATAACATGTAAAGCTTCGGAGTTGTTTTGTCAATACGGCATAAAAAGCATCTCGATGGATGAGTTGGCCACTTCCTTGGGCATCTCGAAGCGTACCATTTACGAGAACTTCAAGGACAAGGAAGAGATCTTGTTATCGGTCCTTCGCATGATGAAAGAGAAGAAAAAAGAGATGTTCGAATCGTTCATCACCGATACGAGCAACGTGGTGGAAGTGTTCATCGCGATCATCGAAATTCATCAAAACGCTCCTATATACAGCGGTCGTTTTTTTGATGATATTCATAAATATTATCCCAAAGCGGCCCGGCTTATTCAAGAGAACAATGAAAAAAATACACGTGAACTGCGTCTTTTCCTGAAAAAAGGCATTGAAGAAGGTTATATCAGGGGCGACCTTAACGTGGAAGCTACCGCTTTCCTCGTGGAAGAGAGTACCTTCACCTACATTCGTGCCAGCATGCTTGAGGAGCCGCGCTTTTCGTACCGCGAGCTGTTTTACACGATGATGATAAACTTTGTTCGAGGTATATCCACGGGGAAAGGAATCAAGATTATTGACGAGTACTTGGCTGACAAGAAAGAAAAACAAACACGATATGAAGAAACCTGATTTAAAACAATTATTGAAATTGCTTCGGAACGCGGTGTTGTTGCTCGGTTTCTCGGGCATCACTACCGCGGCCGCCCAGCAGGCAGACAGCTTGCGGGTGGACCTGAATACAGCGCTGGAGATCGCGTTGAGCGAGAACCCCACCGTGAAAGTGGCCGATATGGAGGTCGAGAAGAAACAGTACGCCAAGAAATCGGCCTATGGCGCGCTTTTGCCGCAAGTAGACCTGATCGGGCAGTACCAACGGGCCATTAAACGGCAAACCGTCTATTTCGACGAAGGCTTTGGCTTCGGGGGAGGCGATGTGGACCCCGGGGATTATACCGAGGAAGAGTTGCGAATCTTGGGGGTACTGAACAAGCTGATGATGCCCGATCCCGAAACATCGGGAGAAGGAATCCAGATGGGACGCTTTAACGTCTGGTCGGGCGGCATGAACGTGAACCTGCCCCTCGTGGTGCCTTCCCTTTGGAAGAACATTCAAATGAGCGAGGTGGATATCCGCCTCGCCATGGAACAGGCACGGGGGTCGCGTATCGACTTGGTAAACCAAGTGAAAAAGGCGTTCTTTAGCCTCCTGTTAGCACAAGACAGCCACGATGTATTCAAGAAGACCTACGAGACCGATTCCATCAACTTGGAACAAATTCGCAACCGGTTTAACCAAGGTGTGGTGGCCGAATATGACGTGATCACGGCCGACGTGCGGCTGAAGAGCTTGATCCCGAGCATTCTTCAATCAGAGAACATGAGGAAGATTGCCGAGCTGCAACTGAAGATGCTCATGGGAATCGACGGCGATATGCCGCTCAAGGTAGTGGGATCGCTGGACGAATACGAGCAAACCATGTTTGATGCCATCATCCCTGCCGATACCTCGCTGGTTCATAACAGCGATATCAAGCAGTTCGACCTGCAGGCTGAACAGGCCAAGAACGCGTACGAGTTGCAGAAACTGCAGTACGCGCCTTCCCTGGTGAGCACGTTCAATTGGACGTACATGAGCCAGAACAATGATTTCCGGTTCAGTAATTATCGCTGGGACCCTTATTCCATGCTGGGTTTCACTTTACAGATACCTATCTTCAGCGGCGGTCAGCGGTACCACAACGTGAAGCAATCGCAAATACAGCTGTGGCAACTGGAGGAACAGCGGAAGGACATCGAGCGGGGATTGAAACTCTCCATCAAGAATAATTTCGACCTTATTCACAAGAATATAGAGCAGGTGGTGGCTACCCAATCGTCGGTGGAACAGGCACGTAAAGGACACGAGATTACCCTTAAACGTTATGAAACCGGAATGGGAACCATCGTGGATGTGAACGCGGCCGCGTTAGCGGTGCTGAATGCCGAGTTGCAATACAGGAACGCGATTTACGACTACATGGCCGCGAAAGCCGATCTCGAGAAGGTGGTGGGGTATGATATCGAGCCAATCGACTTTGGCAATTAAGAGTGAAGAATAATATTGATTTGTAGATTTTATGATGTGCCGATGTGATGAGTAAATT
>JBBACU010000259.1:0-3808 GCA_041656815.1 Proteiniphilum sp. | reverse complement strand
AGCCAACGAGGCCGCGATGTCCTTGAAGGTGCCGGTTCCCCCGTTCAGGTCGTTCCGGTACACGTGTACCTTGATATCGAGGCCGTACTCTTTTTTCGCGAACTCCTCGAGAAAGGTCCATTGCTCCACGGGGATGGCTCCCTCGCCCTTGGAGACGATGTGTCTCCGGCGCAACAAGGGCAGGAAAGGGAAGTAGTGCCAGAAGCTGTCGGGCGTGCGTTTCATGATGCGGGGCAACCGCTGGTACCTACGGTTATAGGATACCTCGGAGTGCTTGCTCCCGCACTTGGGGCACTGTTGGCCCTGGTCGAACCACGTCCAGAAGTTAGGAGTTACATGGCCGCATTGGGTACAGGTTAAACTGTATTTATGTTGAATTTTAACACGAAGCATTGTAACTTGTTTTTAATTACGAGACGGACATCGATTGCATCTCGTCTGATTTGTATTTTCCTGCCTCGAGGTTGACTTTAATCTTTTTAAATACTTCGATGGTTTCCGCCACCTCTTTCTCCGTGTGTGAAGCGGTGGGGATCAACCGGAGCATAATCACATCTTTGGGTACCACGGGGTAGGCCACGACGGAGCAGAACACGCTGTGGTTTTCCCGCAGGTCCACCACCACGTTGGTGCCCTCTGCCACGGTTCCGTCGACGTAAACCGGGGTGACGGGCGACTGGGTGTTCCCGATGTTGAACCCTTCCGCGACCAGCCCTTCTTGTAGTGTCTTGGCAATTTTCCAGAGGTTCTCCTTGTGGTGGGGTTGCGTTTGCAGTATCTCGAGCCGCTTCAACGCGCCTATCACCATCGGCATGGGGAGTGATTTCGCGAATATCTGCGACCGCATGTTGTACTTGAGCGAGTCGATGATTGCCTTTTCGCCGGCCACGAACGCACCGATGCCTGCCATCGACTTGGCGAAGGTGGCGAAGTAGATATCCACCTCGTCCATCAGGTCGAAGTGCTCGCTGGCTCCCGCGCCGGTCTCACCCATGGTGCCGAAGCCGTGCGCGTCGTCGATCAACAACCGGAAGCTGTATTTCTCGCGCAGCTTCACGATACCGGGAAGGTCCCCCAAGTCGCCCGACATGCCAAATACCCCTTCGGTAATTAGCAGGATGCCCCCGCCGTTCTCTTCGGCATTGCGGGTAGCGAAGCCCAGCATCTTGTCGCACCGTTCCATATCGTTATGCGGGAAGACGAAGCTTTTGCCGCCTTTGGCCTTGTGAAGGAAGATGCCGTCCATGATACAGGCGTGTGATTCGGAGTCGTACACGATCACGTCGTTACGCGACACGAGCGAGTCGATGATTGATACCATGCCTTGGTAGCCGTAGTTCAAGAGGTAGGCCGACTCTTTTTTCTCGAATCGGGCCAACTTCTCTTCCAGCTCCTTGTGGTATTTTGTTTGCCCCGACATCATCCGGGCTCCCATGGGATACGCCATGCCCCAGTCGGCTGCCGCCTTGGCGTCAGCCTCGCGCACCTCGGGGTGATTGGCCAGCCCGAGGTAGTTGTTCAAGCTCCAGGTGATTACTTCTCTCCCGAGAAACTTCATCCGTGGCCCTATCTCTCCCTCCAGCTCGGGGAACATAAAATATCCTTCCGCTTTCTGGCGGTACTGCTCGAGTGGCCCGGCGGCACTCTTTAGCCTGTCAAAAATATCTGTCATGTTGTATGTATATGTTGTAAATGATTTTCCTGAAAAAACGGCCGTCGAGGCCACTTACTGCAAAAATAGTCATTTTTCCTTTATTTCCACGAAGTCGGCATCCTCCACGTCACTTGTCTCGAAGGTTTTTCGTTGGTAATCGATGATACGATCCTCTTGTCTTTCGGGCTGCTTGGGCGGTTCGCGCCGTGCTTGCCGATAACGAGAGTCGCGGTACGTGTTTTGCCGGTTTCGTTTGCCGAGAAGCCAAGCGCCAAATGCTTTCAGAAAGAAATATATAACGATAAAAATAAGGAGAAACTTAAAAAGAAATCCCATATGCAGTAACTGTTTGTTTAAAAGGTAAAGATACAATGATTCGGCAGATTATTTCGAACTGCTTTAAGATATTTAACGATTGAGTTTCCGGGGCTGCGCGAAGCTGACCACTGCCTACCGGCCGGTTGCCCGATTAGGACGAACGGGAAGCAGCGAGAGCAAAATATACGCGACGATCGCGGCAGCGATGCCCATCACGCCCCACAGGGCAATGAAAGCGACCGTTAGTACAGCCAAAAGGGCTTGCCGCTCGTTTCCCTTCCAACGGAACGATGTCAGCTTGAGCGAGAACATGGGGATATTGGCTGCCATGAGAGGAGATAGGATAAAGAGGAAGGCGAGGGTCACGTAAAACAACCACCCGTTGCCTGCCACCAATGTATGAATGCCGTGGCAGTAGCTGACCCAGAAGAGGCCGCTGGCAGGGGTGGGTAGTCCCAAGAATGAACGGGTCTGTCGTTCGTCGATATTGAATTTAGCCAGCCGGTAAGCAGAGAAAAGCGGAATGAGAAGGGCAAGGTAGGGAATAAATGGACGGAAGGGCTCCGCGAACCCCGGAAACAAGACATGGTCCTGCAGGAGGATAAATAGCGCCGATGCCGGCGCTACCCCGAAGCTGACCACGTCGGCCAGCGAATCCAGTTCTTTTCCCAAGGGGGAGTAGGCGTTCAAGAGTCGAGCGGCGAAACCATCCGTGAAGTCGAACAGCGCGGCAACAAACACCCATGTAACCACCCCCGTGAAGTTTCCTTTGAAGGCCAAGGTGATCGCGATACAACCCGAGAGAAGGTTTAGGAGCGTGAGTAGGTTGGGTACATGTTTTCGCATCTCTTTTTATTTTTTAATCAGTGGTAATCGTGCCAGAAAGGTAATGTTGGCACGTACTTCGTCGCCAAGCTCGACCAGTATTTCGCTGTCGACCGGCAGGTAGATATCCATTCTCGACCCCAGCTTGATAAAACCTAGGGGAGAGCCGATATGCACCTCTTCCCCCTCTTTCACGTAGGTGATGATCCTCCGGGCCACGGCTCCCGCGATCTGTTTGGTGAGGATGGTGCCATGCTCCGGTGTCTCGATTACGATGTTGCTGTGCTCGTTCTCGTGGCTCGATTTTGGGAGGTAGGCCGCCCGGAAATTCCCTTCCACGTGGGAAAGATGGGTGATTTTCCCGCTCACCGGTATCCAGTTGGAGTGGGCATTGAAGAACGACATGAAGATAGATACCTGGATGCGTTCCTCGTTAAAAAAGTTTTTTTCAAACACTTTCTCGATGACCACCACCTTGCCGTCGGTGGGGGCGTTCACCAACCCGTGCAGGTCGCCTTTATACACCCGGTTCGGGCTTCGGTAAAAGTTGACTGCCATCGCGAAGAGAATCAGCGAGGCCCCGAAGATGATGGTTGTGAGAAGCATCTTCGGAACACAAAGAAACAGGGTGAGGTTGATCACCAGTAACACACCAAAGATCCTTGCCAGGGGAGACTTCCCCTCTTTATGAATGTATTTCAGCATTAATCCACGTTAAAGTGTCGTTGTTGGAACAGCGAGTCGATAGGTCTTCCACCCGGCAGGGTGCGGAAAATGCTGTCTTGCTTATTCTCGATCTCCTCGCGGTATTTTTCCGGAACGTATTCATCCCAGAGCTCTCTGTTCAGGTAGGGTACGATGGCCGGAACCACCGCCTCCACCCGGTGAAAGAAAAAGGACCCTTCTTTGACTTCCCGTGTGATGGCTGTTTCTCGTTGATCCAGCATCAACACCAAGTTAAGCAGCACGCTCAAAAAGACCATCATGGTGCCCACCGCAATCACGGCTCCA
>JBBACU010000258.1:0-3812 GCA_041656815.1 Proteiniphilum sp. | reverse complement strand
AAGCCGGCAAGCACAAGGCCCAGGCCCAGGCCCAACCGGTGAAAGAGAATATCCAGTTCGACACCTTCGAGAAACTGGATATCCGGGTGGGTACGGTCTTGGAGTGCGAGAAAGTACCCAAGACCGATAAGCTGCTGCGGTTCCTGTTGGACGACGGGCTGCAAAAACGCACCATCCTCTCCGGGATTGCCGCGTGGTACCCCAACCCCTCGGAACTCGTGGGTAAGCAGGTGTGCTTTATCGCTAACCTGGAGCCGCGTAAGATGCGGGGAGTCCTCTCCGAGGGAATGATCCTCTCGGCTGAGAATAGCGACGGTTCCTTGGCGCTAATCTCTCCCTCTGAAATGGTACTTCCTGGCAGCCGGGTAGTGTAGAATGCCCGCGAGCGAGCGTGACGGCTCAACCGCGTGGCACGAGAATAGCGGGGAAGGCACCCTGCTTAACCTTTAAAAATCAAAGCAAATGAGACTTGTAGTTAACAGGTTACCAAATCGGTTGTACCCCGATTTCAAACGCGTGATCGTGCAATTCTTTGATATCGGTCCGGAGCGTACGGCCGACCTGATACAAAAAGTGGTGCGGATGGACGATCAGACCGCCCGTGAGATACTAACCCAGACCCTGAGGGAGTTCTCCCGCAGGCATCGCAACCTCACCCATACTTATAAAAATAACTACCAACGAGCGGTGCAAGTCGCGGGAGGCCAAATAGAAGAGTTGGAAACGATTAGCAACGATAAAAAAATGCTGATTGGTTCGTACCTCTCCAAAGAGTATTCCATCAGCGCGGCCGCGTTCTTTAACCCGTCCATGGTGGAGTCTCCCGATCAAACAGGACTGGAGGAGGGCTCCACCCGGGTGAACATCAGCTTCCGGGCAACCGGCGAAGGACATATATCGAGCATCGTGTTCCACACCGGCGTGATCGACCGAAACAACGAGATTCATTTCGAAAAGGCCGGCCGCCACGTGGATGAACCGGAAGCGGTGAAAAGGCATCTCTACGAAAAGAAGATGACCGAGGAGAAACTCCAAGAGATGGAGGTGAAACAAGAGATTATAGACGCAGTGCTGGGCCCGTTAAACGACACGTTTGTCTACGGGGAATTACTTGGCTCGTCACTGAATGTATTGAAAGACCCCTCGCTCAACGAGGAGGAACGTAGGGCGGTGGAGCAGATTGTATGGTTGGCCGATTCGCACTACCAAATAACTTTTTCGCGGGACACCCATCTCTCGGAACGGGTGATCTTCCCGATCTCTTATACCGAGCAAAGAGGAATCGAGGATGCCCGGTTTGTCCGCTTCGTGAGCGATGAAGGGAAGGTTACTTACTATGCCACCTATTCGGCATACGACGGGTATACTATCTTACCCAAGCTGATCGTGACGGAAGATTTTTGCTCGTTCGAGGTGAAGCCGCTGCACGGCCGGGGGGCGCAAAACAAGAACCTCGCCCTCTTCCCGAGAAAGATAAACGGGAAATACGCCATGCTGTCGCGCATCGACGGCATCAACAGTTATATCGGCTTTTCGGACCATATCCATATCTGGGACGACCCCATCAAGGTACAGGAACCAAAGCACCCGTGGGAATACATCCAGTTGGGGAACTGCGGCTCACCCATCGAGACCGACGAGGGGTGGCTCGTGATCACGCACGGCGTGGGGCCCATGCGGCAATACTGCCTGGGGGCCATGCTTTTGGATTTGGACGATCCCACCAAGGAGATCGGGCACCTGAAGGAACCCCTGCTCGCGCCCAATAACGAGGAAAGGGAAGGGTACGTTCCCAACGTGGTCTACTCCTGTGGGGCACTCATCCACAACGATACCTTGATTGTCCCCTACGGCACCTCCGACACCGGCGCGGCCTTCATGACAATCGACCTCGACACGCTGCTCCACCGAATCATGAAACCTTGATTTGACAGCTAACTATTTCGACTTCCACTATTTCGTGACCCGTTATCGATTTATAGGCTATCTGATAAATAACTCGCTGCGCTCAAACAGCTTATCAGATCACGCCTATTGCATCGAACGGGTACCCCACGAAATAGTGTTAGGTCTTATAGTTAGCTGTTAAATCCTCAAACCCACGAGTCCTGTCTTGAAGGCTTCAGGCTTCTATAAACAAGAAATAGAGCGGTGAGCAGCATGATAATTAGCGCGGCGTAGGCAATCGCGTCGGTCGCCTTGATGCTGGGTGGGTCAAACCGGAACTCCACGGTGTGGACGCCTTCGGGGATCACGAGTGCCCGCAAGGCATAATTTACCCGCAACATCTCGACCGGTTCCCCGTCGATGGTAACTTGCCACCCTTTAGGGTAATAAATTTCCGAGAAGACAGCCAGTTCCTCTTTTTTAGCATCTACCGCGTAACTAATAAAATCGGAGTCATAATCGGCGAGCACGATAGAAGAGAGCGAGTCGGCAGGTGAAGGTTGAAACCCCTCCAACACAGGCGCGAACCGGTTATCGGCCACCGCTTCCCTCCTAAGGTCGATCACGCCTAATGCTTGGATCTCCTCATCGGCGCCCTCCACGAAACGGATGCCGTCCACGAACCAGGCATTCCCCATCGCGTGCGGGTTCTCCACGGGAAGAGTGCCTCCCCCCTGGCTCGGCATGATCACCCACTTCGCGTTCAGCATGTTCAGCACCTCGAACCCGCGAGCGTCCACGGAATCCAGTTCCCCGCCCGTCTCGATAATGGCCTGCTGGAGCAGCGGCATCTCATGGGAAAGGTGCACGTCGATCAGGTCTTGATAACGACGCAATTTCGCGGCATGGTAGCCCCCGATCACCTTGTGGTAGTAAGGAGTAACTCCATCGTTAAAGGTGCTGGCGGCCATGTTCAACACCCGGTAATACTTCGCGGTATCCTGCAAAATAAGCTCGTCGGTGGGCGATTTCGCGAAAAGCTGCCGCTGGTTGCTGTCCGGCACGAAATCATCGTCGTTCAGGTAACGCTTGTTCACTCCCCACATATCCACGAGGCATAGCACCAGCACCCCCGCGATCAACCATTCCGGTTTTATTTTTTTAGCAAGAAACAGCCCGATCAACCCGCCCCCGATCAGCACGACAAGGAAGCTACGCCAAGCATCCGCGGTGAAGACCGACACCCGCATCTCGGCAAGGTTGGCCAGAAAGGGCTGCAGGTGTTCCGCGGGAAGCGCTTGCTGGAAAGCCTGCATCTCCGACATCGAGACAAAGGAGGAGAAAAAAAGTTTGGGCGCGAGGGCAAACAGCAGCGCGACTCCCCCGGTGACACCCAAGCTGATATAAAGCGGTTTTTTATTGGTTTTGAGCGAATCCGGCCTCGCCACCAGCTCCTTCACCGCAAGGGATGCCAACAGAGGGATGCAGAATTCGGCCACCACCAAGATGGACGAGACCGCCCGGAACTTGTTGTACATCGGCACGTGATCGATGAAGAAGTCGGTCAGCCCCATGAAGTTCTTTCCCCACGAGAGCAGGATCGAGAAAATTGTCCCGGCCAGCAGCGCCCACTTCATGGGCCCTTTCACGATAAAAAGCCCCAAGATAAAGAGCGACAGCACGAAGGCGCCCACGTAGACGGGCCCCGATGTGCCGGGTTGCTCTCCCCAGTACTGCCCGATCTGCTGGTATATCTCACGGTACTCCGGCCGGGCTTTGCTCATCGCCCGCCCGTTTTCGGACAAGGGCACCGACGCCCCCCCCTTGGTATTGGGTACCAGCAACGTCCATGTTTCGCCGATGCCGTAGCTCCAGGCCGTGATATAGTCTCGTTCCAGTCCGTCGCTGGTTGTATTGTTTTGGAC
>JBBACU010000257.1:0-3824 GCA_041656815.1 Proteiniphilum sp. | reverse complement strand
TTACCCGCGGAGGAAGTGTCTCTCTTCTCGCGGCGTGCGAAATGCGCGGTAACGGCATAAAGCTTTCGGGATGAGAAAGGCTTGGTTAGAAAACCGGTGAAGCCGACCTCCTCCAGTTCGTCTCGGGAGGTGTCTGATCGAGCGGAAAGAGCAACGACGGGCAGTTGACGCACGGCATCATTCGTTGATTGGCGTATCTTTTTTATAAGCGCGATGCCGTCGACACCGGGCATCTGCAAGTCCACGAACAACAAGTCGAACCGCTGTTCCTCCAGTAGTTGCAGCACCCGTTCGGGGTACTGCTCGGTAATCACCTTGGCGTTAGCCAGTGTCAGCATCTCGCTGGTCATTTTAAGCTGCACGGGATCGTCGTCGATCACCAGTACCGTGGTCCCCTTTATTTTCTCCATTTCTTCCCGGGGGAAATCCTCCTCGCGGGTTTCATGCTCGTCGCTTTCCAACAGTGCCATTTCTCGCGCGGGATCCAAGGGAAGCACGACGATAAACTCGGAGCCGGAGCCCTCCTTGGACTTCACCCGGATACTTCCTTTCATCTCGTCCACGAATGCCTTGGTGATGGCCAATCCCAATCCGCTGCCCTCGGCCCGTTCCGGTTGGCCCGGGGAGCCGTCGAGCTGCTTGAAATCCTGGAATACAACCTCTTGATCGGCCGGATCGATGCCCGGACCGGTATCGGTCACGCTAAACACTAGGTGAGGAGCCTCCTCCCGGGCCTCTTCGCGTGCAACGACCGACACGCTTCCCCGCGGCGTGTACTTGATGGCGTTGGAGAGAAGGTTGCTCATAACCTGCCGCATCACGTATGGATCAACGCGGTACGCGCGGTCTTGCGACAGCAGGTTATCAACCCGGTACGCCAATCCTTTACGGGTGGCCAAGGGCTCAAAGCTTCGCGCGGTTTCATCGATTAACGCTCGAAGGTTGACGTTCGACTCCTTCATATTCCATGTTCCCGACTCCAGCTTATGGTGATCCAACAAGGTAGAGACCAACTGCAACACGTGCTCTCCCGACTGTTGCATGTTCGCGAGGTACTCCCTGTACTTCTGCCACTCGTTCTCATCGAGTTTCTCGGGACGTTCTTCGGTTGTCCCCGCGTTGCTCGCCTTACCGTCCATTAGCTCCAGGTATCCCAAGATAGAACTCATGGGTGCCTTGATATCGTGCGAGATAGTAAGCATCAGTCTCTCACGAGCTGCCAGCAAATCCGATACACGTCGGTTGGATGCCTCCAGTTGCTTCCGGTAGCGTTGGCTCTTGTTGATATCCACGAGGAACAACGCACCAAATACCAGCACGATCAGGAGGGCGATGAGCGAGGCCATCCGCATGGTGCCTTCCGAGCGAGTAAGCGCTTCCTCTTTATCGATCAAAAGTTGAACCGACTTGGCCATCTCTTCCTGTTCAATCTCTTTAAGCAGGTCGTCGATTCGCCCGGTAAGCATCCGGTTGGTCAGGATCATCCGCTCCTGTCGCTCCAAAAAGGCTTGCTGAAAGTGTCGTTGTCGCGCCAAGTCAAGCCTCTCGGAGTAGCGCACCTTGTTAATCAGGGTATCCACGATCAGCGTGAGTTCTTTGCCGGTCACGACCGACCTGCTTTCAATCACGACGGTCGAGTCGGCACGCCCGTCAAATACATCCCTCACCCGGTCCAGGAACCGTCTTCGTTCTCCCGCTACCACGCTCGTGTCGCTTCGGCTTTCACCCGCCCCGCTCAGGTTCCGGCTCTCCAAGTAATTGGATATCTCCCGGTTCAGTTCCCGCGGCACGAGGCTGCTCTCTGTTTGTCGCACAATATTGGGGGACCGGCTTAAGGAGTCGAGTAAAATGGCCATTTCTTGCAGGTTTTCCCTTTTCATATCCACCAACAACGCAATCGAGTCGAGCTTTACCAACCGGGCCGTATCGGTGGCGGCGTCCTTGAGCACGTTAAGGTTGTCATTTATCGCCGGAACGATGGAGTCATACCTTTGGAAGTAGTTTTCCGTGCTCTCGGGTGTGAGCAGGTTCTGCTCACTTTCAATTTCGTAGAGAAGCGATAGCGTGTTGCTCACGACCAAGAGTTCTGACAATCCTTGGGTATCAATTTTTTTATTCGAATAGTCCACTAGGTTGTTATAAAGCGCGATCAGCCCGAAGGCCATCACTATCATCACCAGCACGTACCCTATTATCACGGTGAGCTTGGTCTTCGTTGATCCTTTCTTTTTCATCTGAAGTATAAAAGAGGTTATTCCAGCGAAACGTTGTAGAGTTTAATCTTGTTGTAGAGCGTTTTGCGATCGATATTCAGGATAGAAGCTGCCATCGTTTTATTTCCTTTTGCCAGCTCGAGCGCCTGTTTGATTTTTTCTTTTTCGTAATTTTCTTTCCGGAGGCCTTGCATCGCTTTCTGCAGGGTCGGCTTTGCGGCGTTCACGCCGTTACTACCGCGTTGTTCAAAAAGCACGGGAATCAGTTCTCCCCCTAAGCGGTTTCCTTCGGTTAGCAAGACGGCTTTGATGATGCAATTTTTCAGTTCTTGAATATTGCCGGGCCAATCGTGTTGCAGTAGTTTTTCCTGCAAGGCAGGATCCATGGCATTGACTTCTTTATTGAGCGTCTGGTTGGCAAACCGAAGGAAATGAAGGGCGAAAAACGATATTTCCTGCTCCTTCCCTTTTAGCGAGGGGAGAAGTACAGCCTCGTTTTCCAGGAGGTGATACAACTTGGGAATCAACGCTTTTTCCAACTCTGGCTTTTGTTTCTCGGTGATCGCGATCACCCGCGTGAATCCTTCTCCTTTGGGTTGACGGGTTAAAATGGACAGCAGCTCGTTTTGCAGCCGCATGTTGAGTTGGTCTATCTCCCGGACGCAAAGCAATCCCCCGCTAGCCGCGGTGAACTGTTCCATCAGGGGCGAGTCGTTGGCCCCGGATCCGTTTTGAAGGTATTGCCCTTTCTGCGATTGTCCCGCGTCGAACACTTCGAGTGGCTTCGTATACCGGATCCCTTTCTCGTAGATATACTTTACGGCGGATGCCTTGCCGCTCCCCCTGTCCCCGATGATCAAGCCGTGAGCATTGTTTTCGGCCAAGAGGTCCAATTGCCCGAAAAGCTTCTTGTAGCTCTCCCCGGGTGGTTTTATAAAATAGTTAGACAGGTTATGGGTCTTGTTGAAGTTCTCTTGCGCGGTAAACGCCTCGTCGATTTTACGGAACAGCAATTCAGGATCGATGGGCTTGGCGATATAATCGGACGCGCCCGATTTCATCGACTCCACCGCCGATTCGATATCGGCAAACCCAGTCATCATGATGACCAACATGTCCGAGTCGTATTTCTTAACCCACGATAGCAGGGCAAACCCATCGGCCTCGGGCATACGGATATCCGATAGGACCAAATCAAACGGGTGCTCCTTGATCATCTGTTTTGCTTGTTCCACGTTGGTAGCTATCTCCACGTTGAAGTCCTTTTTCGCCAACCAAGACTTCAACATCAAGCAAATTGTTAAATTATCATCTATTACAAGTACACTTTTATTCATACACAACAAGTTGATGCAACTATGATGAACAGAATATTGTCAGCTGTTATCTTCTATCTTCGTTTTCAAGCGCTTTCGAAATCATTATGGCCGAGTAAAGCAAAAGCAGGGCCCCCACGATCATGAAAAGTGCCCATTCGTTGCGGTTGCGAAACATCAGGTAGGTACTCACGATCATCAGGAGGCAGGCGAATAACTGGAAATTGAATAATCGTTTTCCCCGGATACTCTTCCCGGGGTAAGGCGTGGCGACAGTGAGTGCCGAGAACAGGGC
>JBBACU010000256.1:0-3825 GCA_041656815.1 Proteiniphilum sp. | reverse complement strand
GAACGAGAAAAAACGTTTGGAACCCGTAAAATGTTTGGAACCCGTAAAATGTTTGGAGCCCGTAAAATGTTTGGAACCCGTAAAATGTTTGGAACCCGTAAAATGTTTAGAGCCCGTAAAATGTTTAGAGCCCGTAAAATGTTTAGAGCCCGTAAAATGTTTAGAGCCCGTAAAATGTTTAGAGCCCGTAAAATGTTTAGAGCCCGTAAAACGTTTGAAAGCGGATCAGGAGAGCAAATCGCAGATTTGCTCTAAGTAGCGGGCATCCACTTCGTCGAACGCGTCAAGACGATCACTGTCGACATCCAACACACCAATCACCTCGTCCCCACTCCTCACCGGGACCACGACCTCGGAACGGGAAAGGGAATTGCAAGCGATATGACCGGGAAACTGGTCCACGTCCGGGATAAGCAGCGTGCGCCCTTCCTTCCAAGCCGTGCCGCACACGCCCTTGCCGAACGATATGCGGGTACACGCAACCGGTCCTTGAAACGGACCCAGTACCAGCTGGTCGCCGGAGACCCGGTAAAAGCCCACCCAGAAAAAGCCAAATACCTCCCGCAACGCCGACGCGATGTTGGCCATGTTCGCGATCCTGTCCGGCTCATCGCCCACCAACGCCTGTAGCTGGGGGTAAAGCGATTCGTATTTTTCCTGCTTTGTAGTTCCTTGAATATGTAACTCTTCTGCCATTGCAATGGGTTGAAACGGGGTAAAAAAAGAATCGCGCCGCCATGATAAGCCGCGCGATCCGCATTTTTTGTAATCAGGAGCTATTGCAAGCTTATCGTGCTTGTTGTTGCGCGTCCTGGATCATCTTGGCGTTAGGAAGAATAAATACTTCCACGCGACGGTTTTCCGCGCGTCCGGCCACGGTGCTATTATCCGCAATGGGCTGGGCTGAGCCAAATCCTTGTGAATCCATGCGAATACCGGCAACACCTTTCGATACAAGGTAGTTGTACACGGACTCGGCGCGGCGTTCCGACAACGGGTTGTTAATCGCGTCGCTACCGGTACTGTCGGTATGCCCGTAGATCTTCACGTCGGTATCGGGGTTATTGATCAGCGAGGTGGCAAACTTATCGAGTGAAGCACGAGAAGCGGTGTTAAGCGTGCTCGAGTTGGTGGCAAAAAGAATGCCCGACTCGAACGTTACCTTGATGGCTTCGCCCTCGTTCACTTTCTCTACTTGCGCGCCTTCGATCTGCTCCAGTTCAGCCGCCTGCTTGTCCATCTTGTTCCCGATAATGGCACCGGCAGTACCACCCAGAACAGCGCCAATACCCGCGCCGATAGCAGCCCCGCGGCCTCCACCGGCAATAGCGCCCACACCGGCACCTACCGCGGCACCTCCACCGGCACCAATGGCACCGCCTTGGACCGCTCTACTTGTTCCACAACTGGATAACACCATTGAACCACCCAATAGGGTGATCAGCAATAATTTAGAAAATCGTTTCATAGTCAGTTTTTTGAATTTAATATTGAAATGCTAAGTTGGTTCTAATTCGGTTTTTTTTCTTACTCGAACAGGTTGAGGGTATCGCAATAAGCCAGTTCACCCGCCACGATGGCTTCGATCTGTTCGTCGGTATAATCCCTGATGGCATCTTCGCGGGCGTTGTCGAAGATATATTCCAGCAACTCGTCTTCATCGATCTCTATCTCGGTATCGTCGTTCTCGTCCAGAAAACCCTTATCCTCGTAGAACTCGTAAATCAAGTCGACGATGTAATTGATCTCGTCGTCTGAAAACTCGCCCTTCATCTCATCGGGGAGATTGTCCTGAATAAACTTCAAGGAGTCATCCTCATCGTACTCCAGTACTTTCTTTTCTTCGCTCATAATTTAACGTTTTTGGCGTTTATACTTTTAAAACAATTCACAAAAAAATAAGTTCATCGATACTTGTTAAGCAGACCGGCAAGGTCTCTCTCGTCATTTCTATCGCTTGTAGTTACGTTTGGCGCCTTCTTTCGCGCGTTCACGTGCCTGCTTTTCTTGTAATTTCTGAGCTTCTTCGAGACGTGCCATGAAACCCGATTTTTTCTTGGGCTTCTTCTTGTTGGCCTCGAGCCGGGCAAGGATTTTCTCTTCGCTAATTACCTGTTTCATCACGAGGGTGATTCCCACGGTAATGAGGGTAGAGAGGAAGTAGTAATAATTGAGCCCGGCGGGGTACGAGTTGAGGAAGAAGAACATGAAGACGCTCATGAAGATGGGCATGTACTTCATCCCGGCCATGGCTTGCTGCCCGGTGTCGGTCATGCTCATGTTGTACTTGGTGTATACCACGTTTACCACGGTCATGAGCAAGCAGAAGATGCTGATATGGTTACCGAGGAAACGGGTGATTAGCGGGATGTTGCCACTCCACGAGATGAGCGAATCGTACGTGGAGAGGTCGTCTGCCCACAGGAACCCTTGCTGGCGCAGCTCGATGGCCGAGGGGAAGAAGAAGAAGAGGGCCAACAGCACCGGCATCTGGATAAGCATGGGGAGGCAACCGCTCATGGGGTTGACGCCCGCCTTGTTGTACAGCTCCATGGTGGCTTGCTGGCGCTTCATCATCATATCCTGCTCCTGGCCGGGATACTTCTTCTCGATCTCCTGGATCTGGGGGCGCAGTACCCGCATGCGGGCGGAAGACATGAACGACTTGTAGGTGAGCGGCAAGGTCACCAGCTTCACCAGCAGGGTAAGGATCAGGATGATGAGTCCCATCCCCCAGTTGAGCGACAGGAAGAAGTTAAAGATGGGGATCACGAACCACTTGTTTACCCAGCTCAGCCAGCGATAGCCGAGGTAAACGATCTCCTGGAGTTTCAGCTTGTCGCCGTTCTCCAGCCCCTCGTCGTACTCCTTGAGGGTATTGTAATGCACCGGCCCAAAGTAGTAGTTGAAGCCCGCGGACACGAGGTCGCTCTCGGCACTGATCGTCGCGGGAGCCCATACCTCCGCCTTGTACTCCTTGAGGTAGCGGGGGGTGTTCATCACCTCGGAGGTGAGCAGCGTGTTGCTAAACGGTTGATCGCCGATTATCACCGCCGAGAAGTACTGGTCCTTGAAGGCGAACCACTTGACCGGCTCGGTAAGCTCTTTACGATCGTTCTTCGACTCGCTCATCTTCTGCACGTCCTGCCGGTCGTACTTGTAGTGGATGCGCGAGAAACGGTTTTCGAAGGTACGTCCTTTTTCTTGTTGACGGATCTTCTGCTCCCAGTTGAGCCGGAAGTTGGAGAGGCTCTCGGGGTGGAGGTTTCCCTGCATGCCCACCACCTGGATATCGAAATTCATCATGTACTCGTCGGCAGGGAGCGCATAGATAAAGTCGATATACTGGTGAGGGGTATACTGGAGCCGCATGGTCACGCTACGCCCGTCAACACCGGGGATAGGCGTGAACAGTTCGTTCTCGGTGGAGAGGTGCACGCTATTCCGGTTGTACAGGTCGAGGTTGAACCGCGCTTCGTCTCTTCCCTCGAAGAGGTAGAGGCTATCTTGGGTATGGTGGAGGTACTCCTTGAGTTGCACCGAGGCGATCCCGCCACCCCGGGTATCGAGGAGCAGGCGCACCTTCTCGTTCTCCAGCACCACGGCTTGATCGGCGGGAGATACCGCGAGGTCGCCAGGCGTGGATACCGTCCCGGCTGGGTCACCGGATTCGGAACCCCGTGCGGATTCATCACCCGAGAGAGGCGTTTCTTGCTCGCTATCGGCGACGAAGGGAGCGGCCGTGTCGGCTTCACCGGGTGTCTCCAGGAAATCGGCCGGGGGGGTACCCGCGCCAAAGAAATCGGAGACGGTGCTTTTTTCTTC
>JBBACU010000255.1:0-3839 GCA_041656815.1 Proteiniphilum sp. | reverse complement strand
CACTCGATGGTTTAACATACAAGAAAAAAACAGGTGAGCAAACGTAGTCCATTATCAAACAGGCAGTACGTGGTCGCCGCCGTGGTGGTGATCATCGGCATCGTGTACATCGCGCAGCTGTTTAACCTGCAAATCTTAAGCCCCCAGTACAGGGACTATGCCGATAGCAACGCGTTTCTCAGAAGAACCCTCTATCCCGCCCGGGGAGCCATCTATGATAGAAACGGGGAGTTGCTGGTTTATAACCGGCCAACCTACGACGTGATGATGGTGGTACGCGAGATGAACCGGTTCGATACCCTCGATTTTTGCAAAACGCTCAATATCGACCTGCATCGGTTTCACGCGCTGGATGCCGAGATGAAGGACCGGCGAAGAAACCCCGGCTACTCCTCCTACACGCCGCAGTTGTTCATGTCGCAACTCAACGTGGAAGAGTATGGCCTGCTGCAGGAGAAACTATACAAGTTCCCCGGGATTTACATCCAAAGCCGTACGGAACGGCAATACACCCGTCCCAACATGGGGCTTATCTTGGGGTACGTGGCCGAGGTGGATCGAAACAAAATGGCTGCCGACCCCTACTACGTGCGGGGCGATTACGTGGGTAAATCGGGCATCGAATTATCGCACGAGGAGGATTTGCGCGGCGAGAAAGGGGTGGAAATACTTCTTAGGGACGCGCACGGCAGGGTGCAGGGACGCTACGAGGAGGGGGCACACGACAAAGCACCGGTATCGGGAAAAGACCTCACCCTGGGCATCGATATCGAGCTGCAAGCATACGGTGAGCTGTTGTTGCAAAATAAAGTAGGCAGCATCGTGATGATCGAGCCTTCCACGGGGGAGATCCTCTGTATGGTATCCGCGCCGACGTATGACCCGGCGCTGCTGACCGGAAAGATGTTCGGGGCCAACTACCGAGAGCTTGAGAGAAACCCCTACAAGCCACTGATTAACCGGGCCATCGCCGGGACCTACCCACCGGGTTCCACGTTCAAGCCGACGCAGGGGCTTGTATTCCTCCAAGAGGGGATCATCACCCCTGAAACGCGGTACGCGTGCTACGGGGGATACCCGCCGCTGGGGGGACGTCCCCGATGCCATGCCCACGCCTCACCCACCGACGTCCAGTACGCGATCACTACCTCCTGTAACTCGTTTTTCTGCTATGGCCTCAACCACATGCTGAGCAACCGGAGCAAGTACGCCAACGTGGGAGAAGCCTTTGACGTGTGGCGAGATTACATGGTGGACATGGGGCTCGGCTACCCGTTAGGGGTGGACCTGCCTTCCGAGAAGAGGGGCTTCATACCCAACAGCAAATTTTACAGCAACGTGTTCCGTACCGAGCGGTGGAACGCGCACAATATCATCTCTATCGCCATCGGACAGGGCGAGATACTTGCCACCCCGCTCCAGATAGCCAACCTGGGAGCGATGATCGCCAACCGGGGGTACTATTATACCCCGCACGTGGTGAAGGAACGAAAGGGACAAGCGTTAGAATCAACCTACACCACGAGGCATGAATCGGGCATCAACCGGGAGTATTTCGAGTTGACAGTCGACGGGATGGCCGACGCGGTGAGCTACGGTACCGCCCGCGGCATCAACCTGCAACCGCACGTGGAGGTGTGCGGCAAGACCGGCACGGCAGAGAACCCGCACGGCGACGACCACTCGCTCTTCCTCGGGTTCGCCCCGAAAGATAATCCCAAAGTAGCCATCGCCGTATTGGTGGAAAACGGGCGGTTTGGCGCTACCAACGCCGTCCCCGTGGCACGCTTGATGCTGCAGAAGTTCTTTTTGGGCGAGGTGCCGGAAAGCGATAAGTGGTTGGAAACGATGATTGTCAACCGGGAGATCCTCCCCTATTTCTATACAAGGAACCTGCCGGTCAATTAAGAATGAATAATTAAGAATTAAAAATGAAAAATTATTCATCGTCACATCGTCACATCATCACATCATCACATCATCACATCGTCACATCATCACATCGTCACATTACTCACATTAGCACATTAGTCTCATTAGCACATTAGTCTCATTGACACATTAAAATTATGGTTTACACAGGAGTTATCGAGCGGGAAGAGAAAGGGAAAGTGGATAAGCCGATTGTCCTCTTTTACCTCTTTTTTGTCGTGGTCGGGTGGCTCAACATCTACGCGGCGAGCTTCGACCTCGAGAACGCCACGGGCCTCTTCGATCTTTCGAGCCGTGCCGGGTCGCAACTTATCTGGATGGGCACGTCGCTCCTCCTTGCCTTCGCCCTGCTCAAGATCGACGTCAGCTTTTACGAAACGTACGCTTTCATTCTTTACGTGGCGGGAATAGCGCTGTTGGTCGTCACGCTGATCGTGGCGCAGGAGATTAACGGTTCTCGCTCTTGGCTCATCGTGGGACCCGTGCGGCTACAGCCGGCCGAGTTCATGAAATTCATCATCGCGTTGGCCCTCGCAAGAATATGCAATACCTACGGATTCCGGTTGATGGAGGGGAAAAACCTCCTGTTGGTAAGCGGCATCATCTTGTTGCCCACGATCTTGGTTATCCTGCAAAGCGAAACCGGCACCGCCTTGGTCTACCTGAGTTTTATCTTGGTGATGTATCGCGAAGGGCTGCCCGGTGGGTTTCTTTTCCTGGGCATCGCCGCCATCGTCTACTTTATTTTGGGAATACGCTTTTCGGACCAGCAGATCGGGATGCTATCCCTCGGTGAGCTGATCGCCAGCGCCTTGATCGTCCTTTTCTCGGCAGGGATGGTGTGGGCATACCTCAAACGGAAAACGACCGCTTTCTACCTTCTTCTCTTGGGAGGGGCTCCCTTCGCGGTGGCTTACGCGATGTCCCGGTTTTCCGTGGAGATCGACTGGGGACTGATCGCGTTGGTTTCCTTGGGAGTGGCCGCGCTTTACCTCGTGTTTCTTTTCATGCGCTATCGCAAACGTGCCTACCTCTATATATTCCTCTTCATGATAGGGTCCTTTGCCTTTCTGGAGTCGGCAGAATACGTTTTTCTTGACGTGTTGCAACCGCACCAGCAGATGCGGATCAAGGTCACGCTGGGGATGGAGCAAGACCTGAGCGGGGCAGGGTACCACGTGGGGCAGTCCAAGATCGCGATCGGGTCGGGCGGCTTCTCCGGTAAAGGATACCTCAACGGCACCCAAACCAAACTCAAGTACGTGCCCGAGCAAGATACCGATTTCATATTCTGTACCATCGGCGAAGAGCACGGTTTCATCGGGTCTACCCTCGTCCTTCTCTTGTTCATGGTTTTCGTGCTCCGGTTGCTGCACTTGGCCGAGCGACAGACCACCGTTTTCGGTAGGGTGTACGGCTACGGGGTAGCTAGTGTCTTCATGTTTCACCTGGTTATTAACGTGGGAATGGTGATCGGCATTATGCCGGTAATTGGCATCCCCCTCCCGTTTTTTAGTTATGGCGGCTCCTCGTTATGGGGGTTCACCATCCTGCTTTTCATTTTCCTGCGAATCGATAAATCGAGGAAACGTACTTGATTGAAAGCCTGAAAACGAACGCGCTGCTAATCATGCGTGACGCGACGGTGAAACCGCTAAATCAGGAGAGTCACCCAAACAATAAGCGCACCCCAATTTCACAATCAGAGTACGCTCGATCAATTAGAACCCAATTTATTAAACATTGTGGTGAATCTATTTTCACCATTTATTTGACATAATGGAAGAAAAATAGTTTAATTTTGTCTCGAATCATGAGGAAAATATGAAGAAAACAGCATTGATAACCGGGGCATCAAAGGGTATCGGGGAAGCGTTGGCGCGACTTTTCGCGGAGAACGGGCACAA
>JBBACU010000254.1:0-3858 GCA_041656815.1 Proteiniphilum sp. | reverse complement strand
GGCGGAAAATATCCCGGCCATGCTGCAAATGCTGCTCGAAAAGGAGAGCGACGTGGTCGCATACAGCATCCCGGTGACTAACCTCTTGAAGGATTCTGTCCTCTATAGTGGCCTCGAGCAGGTATCGCATCAAGTACTGGTGCAACGTGCCAGGCAACCCGACTCGATGCTCACCGACGTGACCGGCCTGATCGGTAAAAAGGTGGTCGTCCTTGCCGGTTCCCGTTACCACGACCGGCTCATGAACCTTGATAACGAGCTGGGGGGAGGGATTGTTATTCACGCGATCGATAACGATACCACCGTGGTGGAGGACCTGATACGGATGGTGTCCATGGGAGAGATCGATTTCACGGTGGCCGATGACGACTTGGCCCGGCTCAACCAGACTTATTTCAGGAACCTGGACGTGCACCTGCCGGTGAGCTTCGATCAGCGTTCCTCGTGGGTTGTGAGAAAAGATACGCCCGCGTTGGCCGACTCGCTCGACCACTGGTTCTCGCGGACCAGTACCGCCCCCCCCTTCGTGGGGGTGGTCAAACGATATTTTGAAGAGACCAAAGGGTATTCCCAT
Source organism: Proteiniphilum sp. (assembly GCA_041656815.1). Lineage (GTDB taxonomy): Bacteria > Bacteroidota > Bacteroidia > Bacteroidales > Dysgonomonadaceae > Proteiniphilum. The sequence goes on along the minus strand of JBBACU010000254.1, from coordinate 3,284 downwards.
GCGGATCGATTCCTGTACAGCCCGCTTTTAGGGCCGGACGTGATTTCGTCTTACGATATTTATTTCAAACAGTATGGCCAACAGTACAAGATCGACTGGCGTTTGCTGGCAGCAGTAGCTTACCAAGAGTCCACTTTCAATCCCGAGGGAAACTCCTGGGCAGGTGCAGTGGGGTTAATGGGGCTGATGCCGGCGACCGCGCTCTCGCTGGGGCTGGAAGAGGAGCAGTTGCTTGATCCGGGAAAAAACATCGGTACCGGGGCGGAGTACCTTCGAGACCTTCTCGATATCTTTCAGGTCGTGAAGCAGCCAATGGAACGATTGAAAATGGCGTTAGCGGCCTATAACGGGGGGATTGGTCACGTGTCCGACGCGCGGGCCCTCGCCCGGAAATACGAAGGGAACGATAGTATATGGGAAGGGCACGTGGAGAGGTTTATCCAACTAAAACGGTTGGAGCAGTATTATACCGACCCGGCTTGCAAGAACGGTTACTTCCGGGGAGACGAGACCGTACGCTACGTGCGGGATGTGATTGGCCGCTGGGAGTTTTATCGGCAGAAAATAAAAGAATGAGTTACCCTTTGCGAATGATCTTATAGCTAAATATAAGACCTATAGCTATTTCGTGGGTGCCCGTCCGATGAAACAGGCGTGATCTGATAAGCTGTTTGAGCTTTTCCGTAAAGCTAAGTGAGCAGAGCCAAACTTGTTTGAGCTATGCCATAGCGAGGAAAAGTCTAACTTTAGTGAACGCAGCGAGTTATTTATCAGATAGCCTGTGAATCGGCGTCGGGTCACGAAATAGTGAAAGTCGAGATATTTAGCTGTAAATACGACACAAGTGAGAGTTCGTTAGACTTTTTCTGCACTCGGCAGAACAAACGAGTTTACTCTGCTCTCGTTGATCGAAAAAGTTCATTATCTTTGTGGCAAGTAGAAATAGGAAACAGTTACGCGTATGTCAGTTATAATCAAAAAAGTCACCACGAAGGATGACCTGAAGAAATTCATCCGGTTTGGCATCGATCTTTACAAGGGAAACGAGTATTTCGTTCCCCCGCTGATTTATGATGAACGGGCCACGCTCAACATGAGCAAGAATCCGGCATTCGAGCATTGCGATGCCGCGTACTTCCTTGCCTACCGCGAGGAAGAGATCGTGGGCAGGATCGGTGTCATCATCAACCATAAGGCAAACGAGGTATGGAACCAGAAGCACGGGCGATTCGGTTTCGTGGATTTTATTGATGACGCGGAGGTGGCGGATGCCCTCTTCGGGACGGCCGAAAGTTGGGCGCGTTCCCGGGGAATGGAAAAGATACATGGCCCCCTGGGATTTACAGACATGGATCACGAGGGAATGCTCGTGGAGGGATTCGACCGCTTGGGCACCATGGCTACCATCTACAACTATCCCTATTACCCCGAGCACATGGTGCGGATGGGGTATGTTAAGGAGCAGGACTGGATAGAGTTCCTTATCCAGATCCCCAAAGAGGTGCCGGAGCGGTTCGATCGCATGTCGGAGGTGGTGAAGCGCCGCTTCGGGTTACGAGTGAAGCGCTTCGAACGCAAAAACGATGTCTATCCTTACGCGAAAGAGATTTTTCAGTTGATCAATAAAGCATACAAGGAGCTCTTCGGGTACGTGGAGCTGACGGAGAAACAGATCGATTACTACGTGGAGATGTATATCCCGTTGCTGCGGTTGGAGTTCCTGTCACTCGTCTTGAGGCAACAAGACAACAAGCTGGTGGGCGTGGCCATCGGGTTGCCCAGTATGTCGGAAGCGCTTCGAAAGGCAAAAGGAAGGTTCCTGCCCACCGGCTGGTATCACCTCTACAAGGCGCTGAAAGGGAAAGGAAACAACAAGGTGCTTGACCTGATGCTGGTGGCGGTAGACCCCGAATACCAAGGAAAAGGGGTGAACGCGCTGATGATTAAAGAGTTCATCACGTCCGCTCAAGAACTGGGCATGGAAGTGGCGGAAAGCAATATCGAACTGGAGACCAACAACAAGGTACTGTCGCTATGGGACGGGATGGATGTTGAACAACACAAACGGAGAAGAGCATTTATAAAAGACCTGTAACGCAAGGGTACGAATGTCCGGGGAAACCGGGATAAAACCTGTCCCCAAAAACACGACGCGGCAGGCACGTGAAAACAGGTTAATACCGCCCGATGAAAGGTGATCGGGTATTTGTAAGAGCAAATAAATAAAAAGAGAGGAATCAGAGTGAACCAAACGAACCTACAAGTAGTAGAAAACAATTATCAAGAAGAAAATATTGTCACGCTGGAGTGGCAGGAGCATATCCGCCGCCGCCCCGGCATGTATATCGGTAAGCTGGGCGACGGCACGTCGTCTGATGACGGTATCTACGTGCTCCTGAAGGAGGTGCTTGACAACTCCATCGACGAGTATATGATGGGGTATGGGAAAACCATCGAGGTGAATATCGAGAACGAAAGCGTTACCGTGCGTGACCATGGCCGGGGCGTGCCCTTGGGAAAGGTGAAGGATGTTTGTTCCAAGATGAACACCGGTGCGAAGTATGATTCCAAGGCATTCAAGAAGTCAGTCGGTCTTAACGGGGTAGGGATCAAGGCGGTGAACGCCCTCTCTTCCACGTTCTACATGGAGAGCTCGCGCGACGGGCAATCGAAGAGGGTGGATTTTGCCCAAGGAATCCTGTCCCACGAGAACGGAACCGAAAAATCGGGCAACTCCAACGGCACGCTCGTGGGTTTCACGCCCGACGGTTCCATCTTTGGCGAGTACCACTACCGGGAAGAACATATCGAGCCGCTGCTCAAGAACTACGTGTTCCTGAACACGGGGCTGACCATCGTTTTCAACGGGAAGAAGTACTACTCCAAGAACGGGCTCGAGGACCTGCTCAACGAGAACCTTACCTCCGAGGAGCTATACCCCATCATCCACCTTCACGGCGAAGATATCGAGGTGGCCATTACCCATACCAACCAGTATGGCGAGGAGTACTACTCGTTCGTGAACGGGCAGCATACCACGCAGGGAGGGACACACCTCTCCGCGTTCCGGGAGGCGGTCGCCCGGGTAATCAAGGAGTTTTATAACCGCAATTTCGAGTATTCCGATATCCGGAACGGCATCGTGGCCGCCATCAGCATCAAGGTGGAAGAGCCGGTGTTCGAGTCGCAAACAAAAACGAAGCTCGGCTCCAAGGAGATGGGACCCAATGGCATCTCGGTGAGCAAGCACATCAACGATTTTCTCAAGAAGGAACTGGATAATT
>JBBACU010000253.1:0-3864 GCA_041656815.1 Proteiniphilum sp. | reverse complement strand
GGGGGCGTATCGGTGATTACCCCGAACTCGTCCACGTAAGCGATCATATCTTCGAACGAGTCTACTCCGCTCTCCTTACGTTCTTCCCGGCGCTGTTGCTTCTCTTTTCTTTTCTGTGCTTTCTTCTTTTCTATTTCTCTTTTGTTAAATGAGTTTGATTTTGCCATTTATCTTGTTTTATAATTTTAGTTTCTCTCAAGCGGTTAATGCATTTAGTTTTTTTCCGGTTAATTTCTGGATATCGTTAACCATCACCCGTTCGTCCGGCGTACAGAAAGAGAGCGCGGTTCCGCTTTTTCCCGCGCGCCCGGTACGCCCGATACGGTGAACGTATGTTTCAGCCACGTCCGGCAAGTCGTAATTGATCACCATTTCCAGGTCGGCGATATCAATCCCCCTTGCCGCGATGTCGGTGGCTATGATTACCCGGGTTTTTCCCGATTTAAAATTGGCCAAGGCACGTTGACGGGCTCCTTGCGACTTATTACCATGAATGGCCTCGCAGCCGATTCCTTTCTTGTTCAAATTTCGGGCAATCCTGTCGGCTCCATGCTTCGTGCGAGAAAAGACAAGCACCGATTTGCTCTGCGCCTTTTCCAGCAAGGCAAATAACAGGTTGCTCTTTTCGGGCTTTTCCACGAAGTAGAGATGCTGCTCCACGGTATCCACCGCCGACGAAGCGGGCGTAACCTCTACTCTCACGGGCTTGTACAAGATCGATTTCGACAGCTTGGTTATTGCCACCGGCATCGTTGCCGAGAAAAAGAGCGTTTGCTTCCGTTTGGGCAACAAGGGCAACAACCGCTTGATATCATGAATAAACCCCATATCCAACATTCTATCGGCCTCGTCAAGGACAAAATATTGAATGTGTTCAAGCGAGACATGGTTCTGCGCGATCAGGTCGAGCAGGCGACCGGGCGTCGCCGTCAGGATATCCACCCCTTTTTTTAACTGATCCACTTGAGGCCGTTGATTCACGCCGCCGAAGATCACGGTGTTTCGCACATCGGTATACCGTGTATACTCCCGGAAACAGTCGTCTATCTGTATGGCCAGCTCCCTCGTCGGGGTTAGCACCAGCGCCTTTATCTCCCGCTTCTGTCCTTTCGGCCGCGGTTGGTCCAGTTTCTGGATAATAGGAATCGCGAACGCCGCGGTCTTCCCTGTTCCTGTTTGGGCAATTCCCAGTAAATCTCTTCCGGCGAATGCCACCGGTATCGCCTGTTCCTGTATGGGAGTGGGCGTTTCATATTTTTTACGCACCAGAGCCCTCAGTATCGGCTCTGAAATATTCAGTTCTTTAAATGTCATGTAGTTGGCGGACGTGCTCACGCACGGCCTTTGTTTGTTTAATTTATTAATCGCGGTAAGAAAACGTGGGAATGAAAGGTCGCCTGGTCGAGACGAGACAAAGCATTGCCAAGAAGATCCGATCTAAAAATCTATTATAATAAATGCAAAGGTACGAAAATTAATTATGTCCTTAAAATTTCGCGCCAATTAATACGATAGAGCAGAGTCGGGGCACGTGAACCCACTCAACCGGGGCAAACTTTCACGTTTGGTTTTCGAGATATTCCTTCAACGCGTGTAAAATATCCGTCCACCCGGCGTCATAACTCGCCTCGGTAAAATATCCGCTGCCTTCATCCAGAAAACTCTCGATGCCTTCGTGCGTGAGTACAACGCTTGTAGATTCCTTTTCGGGAAAAAGCTCCCACGTGAGCGTGGATATCCCCCCGCTATGGCCGGGATGCTCCCACGTGTGTTGCAGTTTTTTCCGGGGAATAGCGGCAAGGATCTTAAAGAGGTGACGAAAGCTGTGTTCTCCCACGTCGTCGGTAAAAGAAACCACGAAGTCGAATACTTCGCCCTCATTTGCTTCAAAGTTCGAAATATCGAAATACCAATTCCTCATTTCCTCGGGCCGGGTGAGCGCGTCCCACACCCTGTCAACCGGCTTACTTATAGACACTTTTTTTTGCAACATATGCTGGAATTTTATCGTGGCACACAACTCATTACGATCCAATCATGTATGCATTATAAACAAAGTTTCCATCGGAATGTTTGGCAGGTGGATATCTTGGCATGAAAACAAGAAGTACAAAAAAACAAGTGCCCGCGGACATTATAAATAATGCTTCACAGGCACTTGCGTCACGACAAACTGCTGACAAACAGCATTCATCCTTGTCTCGTGCGGCCGAAGGGACTCGAACCCCCACGCCTCTCGGCACTAGATCCTAAGTCTAGCGCGGCTACCAATTACGCCACGGCCGCGGTCGTAAAAGAGACCGCAAAGATACGATATTTTTCAATAATACCATGCCTTGAAAATATTTTTCCGCTACGCCTCGCTATATTCATTCAGGCACGTGTCTATTCGCCGGATGGGAACAAGCCATCAATCACCTCTTCAATCACTTTCGGAAAATGAAGGTACTCCAGCTCGTGCACTTTTCGTGCCACCTCATCGGCCGAATCAGTGGGCAACACGTCGCACGCGGCCTGAAAGAAAATATCGCCCTCGTCGTAATTCTCGTTGATATAATGAATGGTGATGCCCGACTCGGTGTCGCCGGCCTCTACCACCGCGCGGTGCACTCTATCGCCGTACATCCCCATGCCTCCGTGCTTGGGGAGCAACGCGGGGTGGATATTGATAATCCGGCCCGGGAAGGCGTCCAACAAGGGGGCCGACACCCTCAAAAGAAACCCCGCCAATACAATAAAGTCGATGCCGTATTGACGCAAGGCACCGAGTACCTCCGATCCCTCGTCGAACTCCGCCTTGGTGAACGTGCAAGAAGGCACCCCCCACGCGTCCGCACGCGCGTGCACGGGCGCATCTTTCTTATTTGAGACGACCAACGCGACCCGAATCCGTGAACTGCCTGAAAAATAGCGAATAATATTCTCGGCGTTACTCCCGTTACCGGACGCGAAAATGGCTATATGTGTCATGAAAAAGCCTCTCTTTTCTGCACAAAAACAGGGGTTTTGTGCATTTTTATTGATTTTAATGGGAAAAAGTTTGCACAATTCGAGAAAAATTGTGTTACTTTGCAAACGCGAATTTAAGAATAAAGTTTTTATTTATTAATTAATATCGAAAAGTTATGTCTGAAGTAGCACAAAGAGTGAAGTCGATCATCGTCGACAAGTTGGGTGTTGAAGAAGCTGAAGTAACAGAAACAGCCAGCTTCACCAATGATTTAGGAGCTGACTCTCTTGACACGGTAGAATTGATCATGGAATTTGAAAAAGAATTCAACATCTCGATTCCCGACGACCAAGCCGAGAAGATCTCCACCGTTGGCGATGCGGTATCTTATGTGGAACAACACGCTAAATAATCCATTTTATTTATGGAGTTAAAAAGAGCAGTAGTAACGGGTCTCGGTGCGATTACCCCGCTAGGGAACGACGTGGAAACCACGTGGACCAATGCCGTAGCGGGCAAGAGTGGCGCCGGGCCTATTACTCTTTTTGATGCCTCGTTATTCAAGACGCGTTTCGCGTGCGAGGTAAAGGATTTTGACCCCGCGGATCTTTTCGACCGTAAGGAAGCAAGGAAATACGACCGGTATTCGCAGCTTGCCGTTCACGCGGCCAAAGAGGCGATGGCCGATTCTAAGCTTGACCTGGACAAGGCGAACAGGGATCGTATAGGGGTTATCTTCTCCGCCGGCATTGGCGGTATACGAACGTTTGAAGAAGAAGTAGGTGGTTATTACCTGGCGATGGACAAAGGCCCTCGATTCAATCCTTTCTTCATTCCGAAAATGATAGCGGATATCGCCGCGGGGCATATCTCTATGATTTATGGACTGAGGGGTCCCAACTATGCGACCGTAT
>JBBACU010000252.1:0-3881 GCA_041656815.1 Proteiniphilum sp. | reverse complement strand
CGTGGTGATACACAGCTGCACCAAGTTCATCAACGGCCACAGCGACGTGATGGCAGGGGCTATCGTCGGAAAAACGGATTACATCAACGAATGCGTCAATATCTTCCGGAAGCTGGGCGGCAACCTGAACGGCTTTGACGCGTGGCTGATGATACGAGGCATGAAAACCTTGGGACTCCGAATGGAGCGGCACAACCAAAATGGCCAGAAAGTGGCCGAGTTTTTGAGCAACCACCCCCGGGTGGACAAGATATACTATCCCGGGTTGCCTCGACACGAGGGGCACGAATTGGCAAAAAGCCAGATGACCGGCTTCGGCAGCGTCATGAGCATCGAGGTGAAAGGCGGGCAAGAGGTGATAAACACCATCCTCAACAAGGTGAAGCTCTTCACCCGGGCAGTCAGCCTCGGCTCGGTGGAGTCGCTCATCACGCAACCGGTATCGGCCGTGCACTACAACGTGCCTCGCGAGTACCGCGAACGGGGAGGGATTACCGACAACATGATTCGCATTTCAGTGGGTATCGAGGACGCGGAAGATATTATCGCCGATTTAGCACAAGCACTGGATATATCGTGAAACGCGCATGCCCCGGGAGAACAAATAACAAGGCAAGAATGAAATCTTGTAACTCGAATCGCGTCATCGGGGATAAATAGGCGAATAATTCGTTCAAATGGTAAAAAAAATAGCATACCGGGCGGTCGACGGAAAACCGGGAACGCTGGAATACACGCTGGTGCGATCTTCGCGAAAAACGATTGGCATTGGGGTGCACCCTAACGGGCAGGTGACGGTGCGCGTCCCGCGCCACGTGACCGTCCAACAGGCCGAGGAGATGCTGAACAAGAAACTCGGTTGGATTTTAAAACATAAGCAACGATTTGAAGAAGCCGCCAAACGAGCTCCCGCGAAAAAGCTTGCCCACGGGGAAAAACAACTCTTTCTCGGCGAAGAGCACACGTTGCGAGTGACGATTGACCCGGGCGCCAAGAACGAGGTGGCCAAGAACGGCAATTGCATTGATATCAGCTGCAAAGACGAAACCTTGGTAGAACCTTTATTGAAACACTGGCTTCACGACCAGGCGAAAAAGAAATTCCCCGGTATCATTGCCCCGCTGCTTGAGCAGTTCAAAGAAAAACATCGTGTGGCACCCGCCAAGATAACCATCAAATGGATGAAGTCGAGATGGGGAAGCTGTTCATCCAAGCGCTCCATCTCGTTAAACAGCAGGCTTATCATGGCCTCGCCCCAATGCCTTGAACACGTTTTCGCACACGAGCTGTGCCACCTGATCCACATGAACCACTCGAAGAATTATTACGATACGCTAAGCGAATTCATGCCCGACTGGAAGGAGCGAAAACGAGTGCTTGAACAGCAGATGGCCGCGAGCCGGCTATAAGCCCTTGCCTCCGCTACCCGCTTCAAACCGTCAACCTCCAACAAGCCAAATAGCCGAAAACAAGTTACAAGTTTCCGGTGATGTCATAGATCTCTTTGATGCTCTTGAGTTCCCCTTCAAAATCAAAATGCAGGTCGTGAAGCCGGGCATCTTTGTTATCGAACACCCATCCGGCCACTTTGGGATACCCGTTTTTGTAAAAGGACTTTTGCACTTCTGCCATTTTTAGCACGTTGCGGCATTGCTCGTACGTGTTGATTTCCACGAAACGGCGGTACCTCGCCTCCTTATCTTCAATGGCGTCGAGTTCTGTTTTATGAAGGCGGTAAACATCGCGTATCGTGCGCAACCAGGGATTAAGAATGCCGTAATCTAAATTCTCCATGGCTGCTTGGATGCCCCCGCATCCATAGTGGCCGCAAATAATGATATACTTCACCTTGAGATACTCCACCCCGTAATTGATGACCGAGTGAGCGCTCAAGTCGATAGCATTCACCATGTTCGCGATATTGCGGTGAATAAAAACCTCGCCGGGCTTCAAGCCCATTACCTGGTTGGGGTGCACCCGGCTATCCGAACAGCCGATATACAGGAAATCGGGATGTTGCTCCGCGGCCAGCAGTTTGAACAAGCCGGGATTTTCTTCTTTATTCTTTTCGATCCACTTGCTATTGGCCTCGAATATTTGGTCATACTTTTCCTGATCAGACATATCCATAAATTTGATGTAACAATGTGTTTAGGGGACTCGCGGGTTCGATAGCACCTCTTCCGGATTATTCCCGTTCACGGGTTACTAAACAAAATAATGCCGTTATTTGTTTTGTGCCGAATCTACCCGGCCAACTACCAAGACATCGCCAACCAATTGCCAACCACCCGCCAAGACATCAATAAAAAGCCACTAACCGGCGACCCACCAGTCCCCAAGGTACCACCAAGGCTCCACCATCCTGCCACCAAGGCTCCTCCATCCTGCCACCACAGAGTGTTCTAAGCTATTCCTAAGTCGTACCTTACTCTATTCCCCTTTATTACCGGCTTATATCCGGTTTATATCCGGCTTATACCCTCCCCGTGTTTATATAAACAAAATATAAGGGGGCTATAGGCAGGAGACGAGTTAATCACGGGTAAGATAAGGGGAAGTATTGACCGAGATAAATGCCAGTACCCTCGTTGTACCAAGCAAGTCCCGGCCAAGCCCCAGTCAAACCCTTATGTAACATTCACATCGTGGATTCCCGGCCCCGGTAAAGAGAAAAATAAATTAATTTCCAGCACCCCCTGCCCCGGGGGATAAATTAATTTCAAAAACCCTTGCCTCGTTAAATAAATTTAATTAAATTGCCGAAATTAAATATCATGGATTATGGCAAGGTATAAAGATTCGTTGCTGGGAGGCTTATCGGGTAAAATTGGCCCGGTAGTCATGTATGTAAGAAATGGCACGCAAGTAGTCAGGTCGAATCCCAAGCAACGCGACCCCAAATCACCGAAACAGTTAGCCCATCGGATGAAATTTGCCTTGGTCAACCAACGCTTGTCCCCTCTAAAAGCGATCATTGACGTGGGTTACAAAAACAGCGACAAGACTTACCGGACGTTAATAGGCGAAGCTTATCGCGAGGCCATCATTGGCGACTACCCCGATTTTTCACTGGATTACAGCAAAATCCAGATATCGGAAGGCAACGTAGAGCTACCCCGTCACGCGACCATAGAGATGGGAGAAAACCCCGACACGGTCAATTTTCGCTGGGATCCGGCCATCGTGAGGGAGGTGCGTACCAGCAGGGATAACGATCAGGTGAACATCGTTTGCCTGGATGCCACCGGCAAGTATGCTTTCCATGAACTCAATGCCGCACGTCGCTCCCATGGCAGCGCATCCCTCGAAATGCCTCATGCCTCCTGGCACCCCGCCTCCTCTCATTTCTGGATGTTCCTTACCTCGTACGACTCGCGGTTTCATTCCAATAGCCTGTATATCTCCTTTAAATGAAGAGAAATCAACCGTGGTTTTCCTTGTCCACGGAAAAGTCAAATAATAGTTCTTTTTTCATCGTTCCACGTATTTTTTGAAATTATCCAGTATAGCTTGCCAACCCTGCTTTTGTACCTCGACGGGATTTTGGTCCTCCGCGTCGAAAGTCACGGTCACGAACGTGATGCCATCATCATTATCAAACGTGATCTCCACGTTCCTCCCATCATCAAGCATGTAGGCAATTTTCTCGTATTCCGTCACTTCGGTGTAGAGCGCGTTGAAATCAAAGCCGAAGCTCCCGTCCTTCGCTTCCATTCTCGCGCTGTACTTGCCCCCCACCCGAAGGTCGTTAGTCGCCGTGGGACAATGCCACAGCGGGTCGGCGAAGTTCCATTTCGTGATATGTTCCGGTTGATTATAATAATCCCATACTTTCACCGTATCGGCATTCACAACCGTTTGAATCGTGATCTTTGTTG
>JBBACU010000251.1:0-3892 GCA_041656815.1 Proteiniphilum sp. | reverse complement strand
TTTTCAGCAAACCCTAACTATTTTCAACGGCTATACGGCTGTTGATAACGGCAAAAACTTTATCTTTGCTTCCAAAACGCAAAATAAATTGCACTTCCAACTCTTACATACCGATGCGAAATCAAGCGCCAGGGCAGGCATCATCACTACCGACCACGGGCAGGTGGAGACTCCCGTCTTTATGCCGGTGGGCACGGTGGGCAGCGTGAAAGCGGTGCACCCTACCGAACTGAAAGAGGACATTAACGCCCAAATCATTCTGGGTAATACCTACCACCTCTACTTGCGACCGGGTCTTGAAATATTGAATCAAGCGGGCGGACTCCACAGGTTTATCAGTTGGGACCGGCCGATGCTTACCGACAGCGGGGGATTCCAAGTCTTTTCCCTCACCGAGAACACGAAGCTCACCGAAGAAGGAGCCCTGTTTCAATCGCATATCGACGGTTCTTCGCACTTCTTCACCCCCGAGAAGGTGATGGACATGCAACGTGTCATCGGGGCCGATATCATCATGGCATTCGACGAGTGCACGCCGGGCGATGCCGATTATGACTATGCGAAACGGTCGCTCGACCTCACGGAACGGTGGCTCGACCGGTGCATTGCCCGTTTCGAGGAGACGGAGTGCCCCCACGGGTATACCCAGGCGCTTTTTCCCATCGTACAGGGGTGCGTTTATCCCGACCTGCGTCGCCGCGCCGCGGAAAACGTGGCCTCGAAGGGGGCTGCCGGAAATGCCATCGGGGGACTGGCGGTGGGTGAGCCCACCGAGAAGATGTACGAGATGGTAGAGTTGGTGAACGATATCCTCCCGAAGGAGAAACCGCGCTACTTGATGGGGGTGGGCAAGCCGGAGAACCTGCTGGAAGCCATTGAACGAGGGGTGGATATGTTCGACTGCATCATGCCCACCCGCAACGGGCGCAACGGACAGATCTTCACCAAGCAAGGGGTGATGAACATGCGCAACGAACGGTGGAAGAACGACTTTTCGCCGTTGGAAGAGGACGGCGCCTCGGTGGTAGACACGCTTTACAGCAAAGCCTACCTGAGACATCTTATCAACACCAACGAGATACTGGGGCTGCAGATTGCCTCTATCCACAACTTGGCATTTTATATTTGGCTGGTGCAGGAGGCAAGGAAGCATATCATCGCCGGGGATTTCTCGGAGTGGAAGCCACAGATACTGGAAAACGTGACACGACGGTTATGAAAAAAGGCAACGGTTTCTTGAAACTGAAACGACTTGATTGGTACATCATCAAGAAGTTCTTGGGTACCTACCTGTTTATGATCGTGCTGATCATCTCCATCGCAGTGGTGTTCGACATCAACGAGAAGATCGACAAGTTCATGACCAACAACGCGTCACTGCAAGGAATCATCTTTGATTATTACCTCAATTTCATCCCCTATTATACCAACCTGTTTAGCCCCCTCTTCGTCTTCTTGGCCGTAATTTTCTTTACCTCGAAGATGGCCAACAACTCCGAAATCATCGCCATCCTCTCTAACGGCATCGGTTTTAAACGGCTTATGAAGCCCTACATGGCATCGGCCCTGGTAATAGCGATCTTCACTTTTGTCTTCGGGAGTTACTTGATCCCCCCGGCCAACGCCACCCGGATCGAGTTTGAGCAAAATTACGTGGACCAACGGAAAAGGAAAACAGGCGACCGGGATATCCAGTTCAAGGTGGGCCCGGGCACCATTGTCTATTTCGGCAACTTCGACATGCCGAGCAATACAGGGTATAATTTCTCCATCGACCATTTCGACAGCCTCCAACTGGTATCGCGGCTCACGGCCCAATCCGTCAAGTACGATTCGGCCTACCAATGGACCATCCGAAACTACCAAATCCGGGATTTCGACGGGCTGACCGAGACCATCACTCATGGCACCTCCATCGACACCACGCTGCACATCGTGCCCAATGATTTTATCATCGCGGCCACCGACCAGCAAATGATGACATCGCCCCAGCTTCGCCAGTACGTGAGGAGCCAAAAGGAACGCGGCCTTGGCAATATCCAAGCATTCCAGATTGAGTACCACAACCGGATCGCCTCCGTGTTTTCGGCATTTATCCTCACCATTATCGGGGCGGCCATCTCTGCCCGCAAAGTGAAGGGAGGCATGGGCTTGAACATAGGCATAGGGCTGGCACTCAGCATGGCATACATTCTTTTCATGACCATCAGCTCTACCTTTGCCGTGAAAGGAGGAATGAGCCCCTTTATCGCCGCGTGGGTACCAAACATTATCTTCATCGGCATCGCGGCCTACTTGTACAAGAGAGCGCCCAATTGATTGGGAGATTCAAGATGCAAGATTTATGATGCAAAAGCAGGCCTGAAGACAAAAAACGAAAGGCCGATAACGAAAGATACAAAAGGAGGAGAAATCATGATACGAAAACAGATAGCTATTATCTTTTTGACAGCTTGGGCATTCATCACGACCGCCCAGGAGAACTACCCTACCGTGGTTATCGAAACCAACTATGGCACGATGAAGGCGAGGCTGTACGACGACACGCCGGTGCATAGCAATCATTACCTGAAGCTAATAAACCAGGGATATTTCGACGGCACGCTCTTTCACCGGGTGGTGAAAAATTTCGTGGTCCAAGGAGGAGCACAAGATTCGCGGAACGCGCCTTCCGGAGCACAGGTAGGAAGCGGGCGTACCGACATGGAGCTGAACCCCGAGTTCTTGGAGCACCGCTATCACAAGAAAGGAGCACTTGCTGCCCCGAGAAAAGGAGACAACGAGAACCCCGGGAAGCGATCAGACGCGTCGCAGTTCTACATCGTCCACGGGCAAATATACACCGAAGGAAGGCTCGACACCTTGGAACGAGTTGTTAACGTACCCATCCGCAACGAACTCATTCGCACCCATTACTCCCCGCACAAGGAGGAGTTGGCACGGCTCAAGGAGAGCGATCCGAGGGGGTTCAACGCGCTGCTGGATTCCGTCTTGGGAATCGTGGACTCGTTATACGCGGAGGCTCCCGGCAAACTTATCCTCCCCGAAGAATTAAAAAAAGACTACTCTACCCTCGGGGGGCTTCGTAACTTGGATGGCGAATACACCGTATTCGGCGAGGTATTCGAGGGGTTGGAGGTGATCGACAAGATCGCGGCCCTGCCGGTAGATGGCAATAGCCGCCCCGAGACCGATGCCAAGATTATCCGCGTCTACACGGAGTGATTCGAGGTAAAATTCGGGTCATTACTGTTACTTGAATAACGCGATATAATCTTCAAAGACATAAATACGCCCTCTTTGCCCCCCGGTTATTTCTTTCAACACACCCAATTTTTCTAAATCAGTAATCAATTTGTATACTGAAACGGATGATTTACCGATAATCTGTTCCATTTTGACAGCATTAATTATTGGATTCCTAAATAATTCATCAATGACCAATCTTGCATCGGCTATGCGGCCGCCTAAAGGCTTGAGGATTAAATCCAACGATTTTTGAATTCGCATAATTCCATCAAACGTCGCGACTCCACTTTTCGCTGTCTCGATTATACCGGATAGAAAAAACTTAAACCACTGGTTTATGTCATCATGTGTTCTTACTCTCATCAAATTGTCATAGTATAACGATTTGTTTTTTTCAAAAAAATCGGAGAGATACAAAATTGGCCGTTTCAAAATTCCTTTCGAAACCAGGTAAAGCGTTATCATGAGCCTTCCCACACGACCGTTTCCATCCAAGAAAGGGTGTACCGTCTCGAATTTAATTAGGGTTTGCTGAAAAACTTCTGGCTACTTTTACAAAATAGTATAACGGCGATAACTTTCCGTGTAGTTTTCTTTGAAAAATAAGTTGAAAGAGGCGCTCTTTGAAAATTTGACAAAAAAT
>JBBACU010000250.1:0-3915 GCA_041656815.1 Proteiniphilum sp. | reverse complement strand
CCAGTTCCATCAATAGCATGAACAGTTCCGGTACCGGCGTGTTGAGCTCGATAGCCATCGTGTTCACCTGCATCGCCCCGGAGCGGGTAAGAGCATCCACCACCCGTTGTTCCTCTTCGGTCAGGTCGGGGAATAGTTCCCTTTGCCGGGACTCTTCTTTCTTGTCCGTTCGCGGTTCAGCCCATCCCATGTGGGCGATAAATTTCTCGGTGCTTTGTAGCAACAGTGCTTTGTTGTCTGCCACGAGTCGGTTGCACCCGTCCGACATCCTGTCACCCACCCGCCCGGGGAGAGCGAACACCTCCCGGAAGTAGGAGTTGGCGATGTCCGCGGTGATGAGGGAGCCTCCTTTCTCGGCCGACTCGATCACTACCACGGCGTCTGACATCCCGGCGACGATCCGGTTACGTTTAACAAAATTGTGCTTGTCGGGGTTAGTCTCGCTCGGGAACTCGGTGAGCAGGGCCCCGTTCTCCATCATCTCGATAGCCGTTTGCCGGTGGAGGCCAGGGTAGATCCTGTCCAGCCCGTGGGCCAGCACGGCCACCGTGGAAAGTCCGTTTTGCAGCGCGGCCCGGTGCGCGCGGATGTCAATGCCATACGCGAGGCCGCTCACGATTTGTACATCGGGGAATGCCCCGGCGATCTCTTTCACGAACGCGTCGCAAAAGCCTTGCCCGTACCGGGTGGAGTCACGAGTGCCGACAATGCTGATGGTCTTCTCGCGGTTGAAATCGGTATTCCCCTTGGCATACAACAGCACGGGGGCGTCAATACACTCCTTGAGTCGCTCGGGGTATCCATTGTCAGTAAAGAAAAGAAGCCGGAGCCGGTTCTTTTCGATGAACGCGAGCTCTTTCTCCGCGCTTCGGAGTACTTCCGGATGGCGTATCTCCTGGATCAACCGCCTGGAAACGCGTGGAATGGATTCCAGTCGACGGATGTCTCCCTTGAAAATAGCCTCCTCACTGCCCATCGCCTGCATCAAGGTACGTGCATGCATTGTTCCCACGCCTTTTACGCGCGTGAGTGCAATCTGGTATAGCGATTTATCGGGCACGATCAGTTCATTAAGAATTAAGAATTAAAAATTAAGAAATTAATAATTAGTCACATTGGCACATTGGCACATTGGCACATTAGCACATTGGCACATTAGCACATTAGCACATTGGCACATTGGCACATTAGCACATTAGCACATCATCACATCAAATATACTCTTTGAGCGCTTCGTCGAATAGGTCGGGTCGGGATAACTTTCCATGGACCAAGTTGACCACCTCGATCTTCGCTTTCGCGCAGAGGGCGTTGTCTCTTTGACGGATGATCTCTTGGTGAAAAATATATTTCACGTTCTGGCGTTCAATCTTGGCAATGGTACAAATGAATTCGTCCATCCCGATGAGCGGGACCTTGTACCGAATATCTACCCGCGCCACTACCGCGTCGACCCCTTTCAGGTGGAGCTCGTAAAAGTTAAGCCCCACTTGATCCAGCAGCTCGTGCCGCGTCACCTCGAAATAGTGCTGGTAGTTCGCGTTGTTCACGTGTCCTTGCGCGTCGCACTCATAATCGCGCACCTTCATCTTGTACTCGAAAATTGGGTTTTTACCAATCGACTTGCCATCCGTCTTGTCGCTCGATCCACTGCCGATTTTGGCGCTTATGCCACTGTTCAATGGATGCCTCCTTTCTTCAGCCACTCCCGCGCGTTCACGAACGCTTCCATCCACGGCGTTACCTCGTGTTTGCGGAGGGCGAACGGGTAATACGCGTTCTGCCACGGGAAGATAGAGCGTTCCGGGTGGGGCATCATGGCCAAGTGCCGGCCATCACGCGAGCAGAGGGCAGCCGTACCGAAGTCGGACCCGTTCGGGTTGCCCGGGTACTCGTCGTAAAGGTACTTGGCCGCGATCGTGTAGCTATCTTCCTCTTCCGGCAGTATGAAGCGGCCCTCGCCATGGGCTACCCACACCCCCAGCTTGGTTCCTTCGAGCGATTTAAGCATCACCGAGTTGTTTTTCGGGATCTCGAGGCTCACGAAGGTAGACTCGAACTTGCCGGAACTGTTGGGATGCATCTTGGGATGGTTTTCGCCCAGCTCGGGATAGATGAGGCCCATCTCCATGAGGAGCTGGCAGCCGTTGCAGACGCCGAGGCTCAATGTGTCTTCGCGGGCGAAGAAGTTCCGGAGGGCTGCCTTCGCCTTTTCGTTGTACTTGAAGCCGCCGGCCCACCCCTTGGCGGAGCCCAGCACGTCGGAATTAGAGAAGCCGCCGCAGAAGACCGCGAATTGCACGTCTTCCAGTGTCTCGCGGCCGGAGGTGAGGTCGGTCATGTGCACATCCTTCACGTCGAACCCGGCCAAATGCAACGCGTAGGCCATCTCTCGTTCGCCGTTGGTTCCTTTCTCGCGGATGATGGCCGCGGTGAGGCCTGATTTTTCCATCCGGTTGGGGCGTAGCCCCATCTCTTCCATTTTCCCGGTGAAAGAAGCCGCGGGATGAAACTGGAGCGGCTGCTTCTTGTAGTTCTCGAACCGTTGGAGGGCATGTTCCTCGCCGCTCTGCTGACGGTCGAGCAAGTAGGAGGTCTTGTACCACGTGTCGCGCAGCGCGTCGATATCAAACTCCTGCCGAAACTCCTCTTTGGCGATGATCAGCTTGCGTTCCTCGATGGGCCTTGCCACGATAGCAAATCCCACGCCGTAATCTTCCAGAATCTTTTCTACGAGGCGGTGATGTTTCACTTGGATGATCACGCCCGGGTTTTCGGAGAAGAGGATCTTGATCAGGTCGGCATGCCTTATCTTATCGAGGTGCGCCTCGATTCCTCCTTGTGGATTGGCAAAGCACATTTCGAGCAAGGTGGCAGCCATTCCACCGGCGGAGATATCGTGTCCCGCGAGGATCAGCCCCCGGTTCACCAACTCTTGAACGGCAGCAAACGCGTTCTTGAAATACTCGGGATCGGTTACGGTGGGTGCCTCATCGCCAATCTTGCCCAACGTTTGCGCGAAAGCCGACCCTCCCAACTTGAAGGTGTCAAACGAGAAGTCGATGTAATAGAGGTAGGTGCCTTTGATGTAGGCCAGTACCGGCGAGACGATCCGGCGTACGTTCTTTACCTCGGCCGCTGCCGAGATGATTACCGTACCGGGTGAAAATACTTTGTCGTCTCCGTATTGCTGCGTCATGGAGAGGGAGTCCTTCCCCGTGGGGATATTGATGCCCAGCGCGCACGCGAAGTCGGAGCACGCTTCCACTGCCTTGTAGAGGCGGGCGTCCTCGCCCGGGTTGCGGCAAGGCCACATCCTGTTGCCGCTGCGCGATACGCTCTCCAGCCCATTCGCGAGGGGAGCAAAAACGATGTTGGTGAGTGCTTCCGCGACTGCCATGACCGAACCGGCCGCCGGGTCGATCATTGCCACTTGAGGCGCGTGTCCCAGCGAGGTAGCCATGCCCGCGTACCCTTTGTAATCGAGCGCGATAGCGCCGCAGTCGCTCAGCGGCAGTTGAATCTCTCCTTGGTTTTGCTGACGCGCGATCTTGCCCGTCACGGAACGGTCTACCTTGTTGGTAAGCCAGTCCTTGCAGGCCACGGCTTCCAACGTGAGCACGTTTTCCATGTAGTCGGCTAACTGGCTCGCGTTGTATTCCGGCGCGCTGTACTCTTCTACGATCGTTGCGTCTTCCATTACGGTCTCGGGTGCTTTCCCGAAAAAGTCCGACAACTCCATATCGATGGGAGATACACCGCCCGGCTGGCGGAAGGTGAACCGCATGTCATCGGTGGTTTCGCCCACCACGTAAAAGGGTGCCTGCTCGCGCGCGGCAATTCGTTCGATGCGTTCCAGGTCCTGCTGTTTCACCAGCAATCCCATGCGTTCTTGGCTCTCGTTGCCGATGATCT
>JBBACU010000249.1:0-3927 GCA_041656815.1 Proteiniphilum sp. | reverse complement strand
TGTCTTGGTCTTCCACTCTCCAGCCCTCGGAGTTGATTTTATCCCCTGCGTTGATCTTCCATCCCCGGCTGCGGTCGGTCCAGGTGTCGCTGATAAACGATCCTTTAGACGATGTTTTGTATATATTGTAGGTGTCTCCATTGTCCCAGGTCACATCCGAAACGGTGATGGTATCTTCGGTTGCCGCCGTCAGCTCTCCATTGGTCCCCTGGGTGTCGTTTTCGACGTACAGCGATAAATCGGGATTGGCGCCCAACGAGCGAAAGCAGGCGCCAGGGTCACGCAACACCCCTGCCCCATCGGCGCCCTTGTGGGTTCCAGTGGACATTGGCTCGGAGTCTGTGTGGATTTCCCTGGCGGCTGCTCTACTCATTAGACGTATCCCCACATTTCGATGTAGAGGATACCGGCGTTATAGGTTCCTGCAACCGCTTCCCCGGAGGTCAGATACAGATACTGATTGGCGGCGGGTAGCGCGGTAAAGGGCTTGACAGTGCCGATGGCATGAGCCCCGCCGGCGGTGACAAGGGCTGTTTCGGTCAGAGTGCCGATACCGGCGTCGTAAGCTCCCGTCCCCTCGGTGGCTGCATATAGGTCGATGTCATCAGCGCCCGTAGTGGGAACTTCCATACATCCCATCTGGCCTTTGAAGATAGTGCCGTTGACGGCGGCGGTGACTTGCCCGATGTGGCAAACACCGGTATCACCGATGATGTCCAAGTCGGTCGCCACGGACTTCAACCCCGTCAGGTCAATGACGATGGTGGTTTTAATGATGTTGCCAAACCGTACAACCGAGCTTTTGTAAGCCGCAGCCGATGCGGATATGACGCTCGACGGTGACATGGTGGTGGCAACTTGAGATCCGGCCTGCATGAGATTCCCGCTTTCGTCTACTACCTGTACGGGACTCCCGGGGTCGGACCCCACATAGATGTTGTCAAAATGAGCCATAAAACACCTCGTTGGGAGAACAGGGCGGGTTTCCCCGCCCCGGTTACAGGTTAGGCGGGAACGATGCCGTAAAAGGACTGCTCATCAGCGATTTCAGCCGAATTGCGTTGATCGACCTTGACCATGATATCCCCGGTCTGGAAGTCCTTGTCGCGGGCAAAACGGGTCTTGCGCCGCCAGAAGTACAGGATTCCCCGGCCTTCTTTTTGCAACACCCACATATCTTCGTCCGTCATCTGGCTCCACACCTTCAGCGCGATGGAGCGACCGCTTTTGGCGTAGGCATTGGTCGCCCGGTTGGCGGTATCGGGACGGTCCGAAGACTTCAGGATTTCCAGGGCCTTTTGCTCCAACTGCGGGGGAATCCACAGCTTATTGATCTTCTGGGTGATCTTCTGCTGGCGATGGTTGCTCTGGTTTTCCGCCGCAACCACGGCCGCCCAGAAGGTCGCGTAGGTCAGGTCACTCGATGTGGCCTTATTGGAATAGCTCGACCCATCCAACCGGGGATGATCGGTGGCAAACAGGGCCTTACCGAATCGGGTGGAATGATAGGTCGTCGCCGTGCCGTAGTTGAAGAACTTGGCGATGTCGGTTTCAATGGTTTCTTCGGCCGCTTCTCCCAGGTCGTGAAACAGTTCCTTGAGGGAGCCTTCACCGCCGCCTTTGAGTTCATACAGGTTGTCGTCAATGGCTTCTTCGGTGATACGCACCGCCAAAGCCTTGACCAGATGAACCCAGGTCTGTTTGGTGCCGCCGATTTGGGTGTCATAGGTCACTCCGGCGCCCTCACCCTTGACTCGCAGGGTTCCCAGGCCGGAGCGGATCACGTCTTCTTCCTTGGCCTTGGCCGAGGTTTTGACCGTAACGAGATCCTTCCACATGCTTTTCGCCCGCTTTTTCTCGTAGCTGTCAATCGACAGTTGGAAAAGGCCGGGCAGGTATTCGTTGTTGAAACGAGATCTTGTCCACATAGTTATCTGCCCTCCTTATACGCCGGCGCTATCGGTGCTGTTGAAGAAATGCTCGTTCACAGCCACGATCCAGCGTGCGTAGTGGTTGGTATCATCGGCCGGGGTATCGTCCTCGTGGGGCTTAATCAGCCGGAACTGAAGCGCGGCCGTGGTGGCTGCGGAGCTCGAATCAAGCTCCATCGTGGACAGACCGGTGTCCGTGTCGCCTTCGCAAAGCGTATTGGCGATCAGGTCAATGTTGTTGCCCATTTCAGCCAGATCTATAGCGTTCGCCTCGCCGTCTTCCTGCGCGATAAACAACTGATCGGGGTGATCGGCAACCAGCACATACCCGGCAATGGTGCCGTTTCCGGCGGTCGCGGGGGCGATGTATTTGACCGGCATCATGTTTTCGTCGAAGACCGCCAGAACACTTCCCAGGATATGTGTGTCGCTGTCCGGCACGGAGCCGTCTTCGATGATCGGCAGATAGCCAATCGGGGTGGATACGCCCGTTCCGCCATGCACAACGATGTCATTGTGCATGATGTAGATGGTCGGAGCGGTATTGACCGCGTACAGATTGGATCTCAGCACATTTCCGTAGGGCTGAAAACCAAACGCGGCGTCGATGCTTGCAAAATCAATACCCATGTTGGTTGTCTCCTATTCATCGACAACCAAGTCACTGAAATCAACACTTTCACCCTCCGAGCGGGTGTCTTCGTACTGCACTTCATCGGTTGACCCGATTTTAAATTCAGGACCGGATTGGGCCTCTATGCCGTCTTTTGCTCGCCGCATGGCGATGTTTTCGGGTTTACCCGAATTGGCTTGGGCCTCTGCGTATCCTGCCTTCATGCCCATCTCGATCATATGACGGTCCCAGGGGCGGAATAAAAGCACCTGATCCAAGCGGGTGATACAACCCCACATCGGATCAATGTATTTCTCCAGAAAAGGAGTCGTTGAACGGGTGCAGATTTTCCACCGCAGGGCCGGATGACCGGAGCGGGTCAGTTCATCGATGCGCTTGTCAGTACGTTCACAGAACCGAAACGCATAGCGCTGCTCGTTCTGCTCTTTCCACGCCTCTGGAAAATTCTTTTTCAGGTCAAGGGGGTGATCGGCCAAGGAAAAATCGTGCATTTCGTCTTCCCTGATCGGCGCCCAATCTGCCGATTCAGACTCCACCCGTGAAATGATGGCTTGCTGCTCCGGCGTTAATGCGGGTTTGGTGTTGACCGGTTGAACCTGGTCGTCAACTTTGGTTTTTGTTGTTTCGTTTTTCGGTGGTCTTGCCATTGTTTCTCCTTATATCCGGGGTGGTCTGACCTTTTAGGCCGTCTGATAGGTTCCTGATTTCTTGGAACGGGCCAACATCTTGGCGTAACGAGCGATAGCCTTCTTGTCGTTGCCAAACATCATCTTGGCCGTTTCCATCTGCGAGGGGGTCAGTGCTTCACTCGCGCTCGAATCCGAGGGGCTGCCGGGTTTGGCCGGCGCATTGTTCTTGATCGTGCTCTTGCGCTTGTCGTCGGCCGCTTTGCCCAGGATTTCTTTCCTGGTTTGCTCCTTGATGGCTTCTTCGATGTTTTTGAAGTTCATCAGTGTGTCAGCCGCAACCGCTAGCCACTTGCCGAACGGGTGGTCTTCCAGGTATAGCTCTCCGAGATGCTTGTTGATACGTTGACTGACCGGCGAGGCATCGTCATCGAGTCCCTTAATGGTCCCCAAATAGGACTCCATCTGAGACTTTTTATTCTTGATGTCGATGGCCTTCGTCGCTGATACTTCGGCTCCTTTCGCGGCATCCTTGGCGAGTTCTTCAAATACCTGGAACATGACCGCCGGGTCGTCCTTGTGCTCGGCCATGATGGATTGAAGCTGCGCACGGGAGAATTTGGGCTCGTCGGTGTTTTCCTTGTCGGGCTTCTTGGATGCGGTTCTCAGGGCATAGCCCAGGCGGTTGATCTCTTTTTGCAGATCCCCAATCTTGCCCTCGTATTCGGCCTTGAGG
>JBBACU010000248.1:0-3985 GCA_041656815.1 Proteiniphilum sp. | reverse complement strand
AAATGAGATTTTTTTACTATTTTTGTATTGCATGTGTCGGGTGAGTGTTATTTTTTATTTAACACCTTAAAGATAAATACTTTATCTGACACATGCAACTTTTATTTGAGACTTTTAGGGACTATTCTTTGCTATGGCATCACTCGAACAAGTTCGGTGCTGCTCGTATAGCTTGACAGAATAGTTATATTTGCAGCGTTAAACATTATCTTCTAATGAGTAAAATTATACAGAATTTCTTGTCACGCAGGGTACTCTCTCGTACGGCAATCTTTATAATGGACGTTTTTATGATCGTCTTTTCTTGCCTCTCCATGTACCTTATCATGTATGGCTTTAGCGGCCTCACTGCCGAAGTACGAGCCGATGGAACCACGCTCTGCATGCTCTTGGTTCTATTTAACGCGATCGCGTTTGTCTTCTTCCGGACATTCAGTGGTATCTTGCGGTTTTCGTCATTTACCGATTTAATCCGGATTGTCTACGCGCTAGTTATCGGCTATGGCTTTACCTATGTGGCGGTGAAGATATTACAGGTGTATAACCCCGGTTTTCATACCACGGATATCACTTTTGCCGCGATCCTCTTTCTCAATATGTTCTTGATGCTCTTCTCTCGCGTCTTGGTTAAGGAAGTATACGAGGCAATTACGGGGAGCGGGGCGAAACCGGTGAACGTGTTTGTATACGGCACCAAAGAAGCAGGGATTAGTGTCGCGAAGGCACTTAAAGGGAACAGCGAGTTCAATTACCGCGTGCTGGGGTTCATTTCGGACGAGGGTCACATGGTGGGCAAGGAGCTGATGAGCGTGACAATCCATGCCAATAACGAGAACCTCTTCCGGACCCTCGAAAGCAAGGACGTGAAGACCATCATCGTCTCGCCACAGAAGATGGAGGAGATAAAGAACTCTAGCCTGTTGGCAAATTTCGTGGACCATAATATCTCGCTGCTTACCACGGTGCCCATAAACGAATGGAATGGCACCATCACGAGCAAGGAGCAACTGAAAGATGTGCAGATCGAAGACCTCTTGCCCCGCGATCCCATTCATATCAACATGATGGAGATCGCTTCGAACATTGAGGGGAAGCGGGTAATGGTTACCGGTGCCGCCGGTTCGATCGGGAGTGAGATCGTGAGGCAGGTAGCCAAGTTCAACCCGTATAGCATCATCCTTATCGATCAAGCGGAGACCCCCTTGCACAACATGCGCCTTGAGCTGCAAGAGAAATGGAGGGAGTTGCGTGCCGAGATTATCGTTGCCAACGTGAGCAATGCCTCCCGTATGGAGCGGATATTTTCACGGACCCGTCCCCAGTTCATTTTTCATGCCGCGGCATACAAGCACGTGCCCATGATGGAGGGTAACGTGTCGGAAGCTATCCAGACAAATGTTTTAGGCACGAAGATCATGGCAGACTTGGCCGTGAAGTACAATGCCCGGAAATTCGTGATGGTGTCGACCGATAAGGCCGTGAACCCGTCTAACGTGATGGGATGTTCCAAAAGGATCAGCGAAATCTACGTGCAATCTCTTGCGAAGTCAATCGATAGCATCGCGGGGAGTAAAACCCAGTTTATCACCACCCGGTTTGGGAACGTGCTCGGGTCCAACGGGTCGGTAATACCGCTTTTTAGGGAACAGATAAAGCATGGAGGGCCGGTGACCGTGACTCATCCCGAGATCATTCGCTACTTCATGACCATTCCCGAAGCATGCCAGTTAGTACTCGAGGCGGGGGCCATGGGAAAAGGAGGGGAGATCTATATTTTCGACATGGGGAAACCGGTGAAAATACTGGATTTGGCAAAACGAATGATCCGCTTGTCGGGCATGAAAAATATAAAGGTAGAGTTTACCGGCTTGCGCCACGGCGAGAAGCTGTATGAAGAGCTGTTGAGTCAATCCGAACATACGAAGCCCACTCATCACGAGAAAATCATGATTGCCAACGTGCGGGAATACGAGTACGAGCACGTGAGCAAGATGGTAGACATGCTTATTCGTACCTCCTATGATTACGATGAGATGCGGACAGTAAAGAAAATGAAAGAGATCGTTCCCGAGTTCCGGAGCATTAATTCACCGTTTGAAGCAGTCGATTCCTTGCTGGAGAAGATTGAAAGAGAAACCGCGATTCCCAAGAGGTAACGCGGAATCCTTTACTCCACGAGATCGCCCTGCATATCACATAGTTTCGTGTAGTAGCCGCCTCGCGCGTACAAACTCGCGTGTTGACCCGATTCCACGATCTCGCCTTCTTTCATCACGTGAATCTCGTCGGCGTTCTTAATCGTAGAAAGCCGGTGGGCAATCACGATGGTGGTCCGGTCCCTTGTCAAGTTATCCAGTGCTTCCTGCACGAGCCTTTCCGAATCGGTATCGAGCGCGGAAGTGGCCTCGTCTAAAATCAATATCTCCGGGTTCCTCAAGATAGCACGCGCGATGCTGATTCGCTGGCGCTGCCCACCCGATAACTTCCCGCCCCTGTCGCCAATGTTCGTTTGATACCCGTTGCTCGTGGCCATGATGAATTCGTGCGCGTTGGCAATCTTCGCGGCATGGATCACCTCCTCTTCCGTGGCACTGTTCACCCCGAAGGCGATATTGTTGTAGAAACTGTCGTTAAACAAGATGGGATCCTGGTTAACGTTCCCCATTAGCGACCTTAAATCGTGCAAGCCCATCTCTTTTATATTCACCCCATCAATAAAAATACCCCCTTTTTGAATGTCGTAAAACCTCGGCAGAAGGTCGGCCGCGGTTGATTTACCTGATCCCGACTGGCCCACGAGGGCGATGGTTTTTCCTTTTTTGATCGTGAGGTTGATTCCCTTGATCACCCAGTCGCTTTGATAGCGGAACCAGACATCGCGGTATTCGATCGTTTCGTTGAACCGTGCCTGCTTGGGTTGATCGGGATCCCCGATCGGGTTCTCGGCCTCCAGTATCTTGTCGATCCGTTCCATCGATGCCAGGCCGCGCTGCACGGCATAGGTGGCTCTCGAAAACTCCTTGGCAGGATTCAAGATACTATAAAAGATGGTCAGGTAATAAATAAAGGTAGCGGCATCAATCATGCCGTCGCCACTCAAGATGAGCGATCCCCCGAACCAAAGCACGATGGCGATGGTGATGGTCCCCAGTAGCTCACTCATGGGGTGGGCCAGGTATTGACGACGGGATATCCGGTTCGACATCCGCCGGAACAAGTCGCTCCCCGCGTGGAAGCGTTTCGATATTTTGGCTTCCGCGTTGAAGGCCTTGATCACGCGCAGGCCGCTGAGTGTCTCCTCTACTTGCGACATGAGCTCCCCCCATTTATTCTGGGCCTCGAACGAGCTTCTTTTTAATGTCCTGCCCACGCGGCCCATGACCAGTCCCATGATGGGCAGGACTACCAGCACAAAGAGGGTGAGCTGCCAGCTCAGGATAACCATCGTGGTCAAGTAAATCAAGATCAGGATGGGATTTTTGAAAAGCATGTCGAGCGAGCTCATCACCGAGTTTTCTACCTCGTTCACGTCTCCCGAAATCCGTGCCAGGATATCGCCCTTCCTCTCCTCGGTGAAAAATCCGAGCGGTAACGTCAGTATTTTATCGTTGATCCGGTCGCGCATATCTTTAACCACGCCGGTTTTCACGGGTACAATGAAATAAGAGCCAAAGTAGGCGCTGCCTGTTTTCAGCAAGGTCATCACGATCAGTACCACCGCGAGCATCATCAACGTGTAACCGCTACCGCGCGTATCTATAAGCATCGTGATGTACCAGTTGACATTGTTGAGCACGATATCCACGAAAGCGGTGTCACTCCCTTTCCACGGGATGAATTCGTAAGTGGCGGCCGTTACCTTGAACAGTACCTGAAGAATGGGGATGATGGTCGCCAGCGAGAAAACATTCAACACGGCGGTCAGCATGTTGAAAACAAATGCCAAGATGGCGTATTTCTTGTAAGGGGGAAGGAATCTTTTTAA
>JBBACU010000247.1:0-4010 GCA_041656815.1 Proteiniphilum sp. | reverse complement strand
TCAACGGAAAGAAGTACCATTCCAAGAACGGGCTGGAGGACCTGCTCAACGAGAACCTTACCTCCGAGGAGCTATACCCCATCATTCACCTTCACGGCGAGGATATCGAGGTGGCCATCACCCATACCAACCAGTATGGCGAGGAGTACTACTCGTTCGTGAACGGGCAGCACACCACGCAGGGGGGGACGCACCTCTCCGCGTTCCGGGAGGCGGTGGCCCGGGTAATCAAGGAGTTCTATAACCGCAATTTCGAGTACTCCGATATCCGGAATGGCATCGTCGCCGCCATCAGCATCAAGGTGGAGGAACCGGTGTTCGAGTCGCAAACAAAAACCAAGCTCGGCTCCAAGGAGATGGGGCCCAATGGCATCTCGGTGAGCAAGCACATCAACGATTTTCTCAAGAAGGAGCTGGATAATTACCTTCACAAGCACGGCGAGACCGTCGAGGTGCTGCAAAAGAAAATCCTCGACTCGGAAAAAGAGCGTAAGGCCATCGCGGGGGTGACCAAGCTGGCAAGAGAAAGGGCCAAGAAAGCGAACCTGCATAACAAGAAACTGCGCGATTGCCGGGTACATTACAACGACGCGAAGGGCGACGACCGGGAGAAGAGCTCCATCTTCATTACCGAGGGAGACTCGGCGAGCGGTTCCATTACCAAGAGCCGCGACCCCAACTTGCAGGCGGTGTTCAGCCTCCGGGGGAAACCGCTCAACAGCTACGGACTCACCAAGAAGATCGTCTACGAGAACGAGGAGTTCAACCTGCTGCAGGCGGCCCTTAATATCGAGGAGAGTATGGACGGGCTGCGCTACAACAAGGTGATCATAGCCACCGACGCCGATACCGACGGGATGCATATCCGGTTGCTGCTGCTCACTTTCTTCCTGCAGTTCTTCCCCGACCTGATCAAGAAGGGCCACGTTTACATCTTCCAGACCCCGTTGTTCAGGGTGCGTAACAAGAAAAAAACCATCTACTGCTACTCCGAAGAGGAGCGGTTGAACGCGATCCAAGAGCTGGGACCCAACCCCGAGATCACCCGTTTCAAGGGACTGGGAGAGATCTCGCCCGACGAGTTCCGGAATTTTATCGGCGAGGATATACGGCTCGACAAGGTGACCATGCGCAAGGAGGACCTCCTGAAGGAGCTCCTGGAGTTCTACATGGGCAAAAATACCCCCGAACGGCAAACATTTATTATCGATAACCTGGTACTCGAAGAAGATGAAGTCGCCTGAACGCGTAGCCCTCTTCCCCGGAACGTTCGACCCCTTTACCGTGGGGCACGAATCGCTGGTACGACGCGGCCTTGACCTGATGGACAAGATCGTGATCGCCATTGGCGTGAACGATGCCAAGCAATCTTATTTCCCGCTGGAGAAACGGCTGGAGATGATCCGCGATTACTACCGGTCGGAACCAAGGGTGCGGGTAGAGAGCTATGCCTCGTTGACTGTCGATTTCGCGCGGGAGGCCGGGGCCCGCTACATCTTGCGCGGCATCCGGTCGGTGACCGATTTCGAATACGAGAAGACCATCGCCGACATGAATCGAACCATTTCAGGAATAGAAACGTTTCTATTGTTTACTGAACCTGCCTTAACCCATATCTCCTCGTCACACGTGAGGGAGCTGTTGCGCTACGGGCACGATGTCAGTGCCTTTATACCCAAGGGGATGAAGGTGTAACCACACACATATATAACAGATGCAAAAGAGAATAATAGCGGTTGTTTTAGGTGCGATTTTTTTGTCGGGATGCGTGTACGGGCAATTCAGGCCTTCGCCCGATGGCATTAAGCTGGAACGTACCCTCCAGATGATCAATAGCCTTTACGTGGACGACGCGGATACCAAGAAACTTACCGAAGCAGCGATACGGGCCATGCTGCAAGAGCTGGACCCCCACTCGTCGTACCTCAACGAAGAGGAAGTAAAGGCCATGAATGAGCCGCTCCAAGGGAACTTCGACGGGATCGGCATTTCCTTTAACATGCTCACCGATACCCTCTACGTGATGGAGGTGATCGCAGGAGGTCCTTCTCAAAAAGTGGGATTGCTGCCGGGTGACAAAATTATCCGAGTGAACGACACGCTCATTGCCGGGGTGGAGATGAACAACCAAGACGTGGTGAAGAAGTTGCGCGGCCCCAAGGGTACCACGGTGAACGTGAGCGTGCTGCGCCGGGGCGTGCCCGACCTGATGGAGTTCCGGATCGTCCGCGACCGCATTCCCATCACGAGCATCGACGCCGCGTACATGGTGGGCAACGATATCGGGTACATCCGCTTGAGCCGCTTCGGGGTCACCTCCGGCGAGGAGTTCAAGAAGGCAGAAAAGGAGTTAAGGGCGCTCGGGATGGAACACCTTATCCTGGACCTTACCGATAACGGCGGGGGTATCTTGCAGGTGGCCAACGAGATCGCCGACGAGTTCTTGGAGGAGGGTAAACTGATTGTATATACCGAAGGGAAAAATCAACCCCGCTTCACGATGAACGCCACCGGGGGCGATGAGCTGAGAGGAGGCAAGCTGGTGATCCTGGTGAACGGCGCGTCGGCGTCGGCCAGCGAGATCCTTGCCGGTGCCGTGCAAGACTGGGACCGCGGGGTGGTGGTCGGCCGAAGGACCTTTGGCAAGGGATTGGTGCAGCGGCAGTTGCCGTTGCCCGACGGCACCATGATCCGGCTGACCGTGGCGCGGTACTATACCCCCACCGGACGAAGCATCCAGAGGCCATACGAAGAGGGAAACCTGGACGCCTATAACATGGACTTCATGAACCGCTACCAGCACGGTGAACTGTTCGCGGCGGATAGCATTCACTTTCCCGACTCGCTGCAATACACCACCTTGGTGAATAAACGCACCGTCTACGGGGGCGGGGGGATCATGCCCGACTATTTCGTGCCCATGGATACCACCTCGGGGACCATGCTGCACGCGCATCTTAACGCGCGGGGCGTGATCAACCGGATCGCTATTGCCGAGGTGGATAACCACCGCGGAGAACTCCTTGACCGCTTCCCTGACGTGAACGCGTTCGATAAAGGGTACCAAGTACCGGAGGCGGTGCAGGCAAGGTTGCGGAGCCTCGCTTCGGAAGAGAAGATAGTGTGGAATGAAGAGGAGTTTAATCGCTCCCGCTCGCTGATATTCTTGCAGCTAAAAGCACTTATGGCGCGCGACCTGTACGATTCTTCTGCTTTTTATCGTATTATCAATCAAGAGAACGATATTTTTCAGGAAGGCCTCTCAATCATCTCCAGCGAGAGCCGTTACCAAGGGCTACTTGAAGGAGTTGGTAGTAACGTGGGGGCATCCCCTGACTAAAATAACAGGGTATGAATTTCGATTACAACCGGTTTCGAATAAAAGAAGGAGCCAAAGTCGACTTGAGCGATTTTTCCACGAACGAGGATGGAGGGTATACCAAGAAATCGGCAAAAGAGGAGATCAAGGCAAACATCAAGGAACTGAAAAAATTTCAGGAGATGTTCTATGCCGACGACAGGTATTCCCTGCTGATTATCCTGCAAGCGCGCGATGCCGCCGGGAAAGATGGGGTTATCCGCCACGTGATGTCGGGCATCAACCCGCAAGGATGTAGGGTACATAGTTTCAAGACCCCCACCAAGAACGAGCTGGAGCACGACTACTTCTGGCGGCACTACATCGCCTTACCCCAGCGTGGGATGATCGAGATATTCAACCGTTCGCACTACGAGAACGTGCTGGCCACGAAGGTGAATCCCGCATGGATCCTCAACGAGCGGATCCCCGGCTATGGAGCCGTCGAGAAGATCGACCAAGCGTTCTGGGACAACCGGTACGCCAGCATTAACGCCATCGAGAAGCATCTTTGCCAGAACGGCACGCGTATCCTTAAATTTTTTCTGAACGTGTCGAAAGAGGAGCAAAAAGAACGCTTTCTCTCCCGGATAGACGAACCCGATAAAAACTGGAAATTCAGCTCGGCCGACTTGCATGCCCGATCGCAATG
>JBBACU010000246.1:0-4027 GCA_041656815.1 Proteiniphilum sp. | reverse complement strand
CATTAAACAGGTCGTTGAAAACATCCAATCCCGGGTTGGAGGCGTTCACGCCAAATCGTCCGGTCATCAGGCTTAACCCGTTGTCCTCGATGGCCCGGGTAGCCGATTCTATCGCTTTTTGGAACTCCCCTACCGAAAGGTAGAACTTGGTTAGCAGGTGTTCTCCCGCGGCCCGGTTCACCGCACCTCGTGTTACCGAGGCCGGCAACCACTGCACCGCGAATTCCATATCTTCTACCATCTGCTCCAAGATGACCCATCTTGAAGCGGTATAGAAATCGAGTTTGGGCCCGGTCACCTCTTCCAGTATCAACGGCACATCCCCCCAATGATGGGTAAGGATATAGTACCAGTAAGCACGATGGAAATAGGCCTCGCCTAAAATGGCATTGCGCTCCTCCTCGCTGTTAAATTCGGCATGATCGATGCGGCTGATTACCGTGTTGGCATATTTAATGCCATTCCAGCCAAGATCCCAGTACCTCATATGCAAACCAGCGTTGGTAGTGGGAGTGAGCTGGGTTTCCAAGTTGTGAATTTCTTTAGTAGGAGGACTCCCGATAATAGACATATCGGAGAAAGCGTACTCGTAAACAATGGGGGTTCCAACCGCGCCTGCATTAAAAGCATCCCCGAACCATTCCCACTTGATCTGTTTCCGGGAGGTGATCAGCAAGGCTTCCAGTCCCGCCTTATCTATTAGCGTGTTCTCCGGCGCGTAAAAGGAAAGGGGATCGGGCGACAGGTCCACGCAGGAGGTAGACCATGTTACGATTGCCGCGAGGAGAACTATTTTATTGATTATTTTTGTCTTCATATTTTCGTGTATGATTTTTTCATTACGTGTTACAAGGTGATATCAATGCCCATGGTGAAAATCATGGGTGAACGGCCCCTGTTTTCCGGGTCAAAGTAGGTCCAGTTGGTGATAACGAACGCGTTGTCCACGTTCGCGCTCAGCCGGAGCGATTCAATCGAGTACGCGGAGAGGAAGCGCTGCGGTACCCGGTAAGAAAGAGACGCGTTTTGTAACCGGAGGTAATCCCTTCTCTTGTAGATGTTCACGGTTGGATTCCCCGAGTTAGAGCCTAATCTCGCGAATTCGTTGGATGGATTCTCCGGTGTCCAGTAAGGTGTCCAGATCGAATTGGATCGGTCGAAGAAGCGATTGTCTTCATTCCTGGGCATATTGTCTATCGCAAGGTAGTTGAAATCGCCACGGAGCAAGAAGGAGAAGGTGATGTTATTCAAGATCGTCATATCGCTTCTGAGGGAAGCCCTGAATTTTGGCACCAACGATCCTTGCCATACCTTATCATCTTCTGTCATCACCCCGTCGCCATCTACATCCAAGAGGCGGGGGTCACCGGGTTGTTTCCCGTACTTCGCGGCCTCTTCTTCTTCACCGAGCTGCCAGATGCCAATCATCTTGTAATCATAAATATCATTGATACCGTGTCCGATATACCACCCGCTCTGCACGTCATCATCTTCGCGCTGGCCAATCACGTTGCCTTCTTCATCCAACACGTCCACCATATCACCATAGAGATGTTTGATGGTGTTTTTATTGGTGCTGAACATCAGCGACGTTTCCCATCTTAACCTCCCCGGGTTGTCAATATTAACACTGTTAAGTGTTACCTCCAACCCTTTGTTGTCTACTTGTCCCAAGTTGGCAATCACGCTGCTGAATCCGGTAATGGTGGGCAGTGAACGGGAAAGGATAAGGTCGGCGGTCTTGTTGTAATACACGTCTACCACCCCGCTGAGGCGGTTGTTAAGTAGGCTGAAATCTACCCCCAAGTTAGTCGCCCGGGTACGTTCCCACTTCAGGTTATGGTTCGCGAGGTTGTTGGTCCAAACTCCTTTCACGTTCTCCCCGCCGATGATGTTGTCAGTCACGTTAAGCCGTGAAAGCGCGGCATACCGTCCGATATCCCTGTTCCCGCTCTCTCCCCAGGAAAGGCGTAGTTTCAGGTTGTTTATAGCGTCCACGTTCTGGAGGAAAGGCTCGTCGGAAAGCACCCACGCTCCCGCGAAAGCCGGGTAGGTGCCGTACGGGTTATTCACGCCAAAAGCGGAGAAGCCGTCTCGCCTTACCGAAGCTGTTAGTAAGTAGCGATCCATCAGGCTGTAGTTTATCCTTCCTAGAATAGCATTTCCTGTTTGTACCTCGTCGTTGGAAGTGGTTACCGGATTAATCCCTGCATTCAGGTTGTGAAAGCCCAAGTTGCTGTTGGGGACAAACCCTTCATTGGATGAAGTGCTGTTCCAGAATTGATACTTCTCAGAGCTTACCACGAAGGTGGCATCAATCCGGTGATCTTTTGAAAAGTTATAATTCCAATTTAGAATGTTGTCGATAAGCCACTCGTAATCGGAGAAATCCTCCCTACTGGCCTGTCCGCCGACAGTGACGCCCGGCTTTATATCGGAGTGAAAATAGTAATTCTTGCGCCACCCGAACCGGTTGTTCACGTTGGTCTGCAAGCTCACCCCGTAGGGCAGCATGATGCGCGAAAACAGGGTGGAGTTGAGTGTCTGCACGCGGTAGAAGTATTTGTCCACGGTATGCGACAGCAGGGGGTTTGCTACTCTTGCATCGTTCGTGGGATAGCGCTTGATGGTGCCGTCCTCTTCATACATATCTCCAAAGGGGCTCATCACGTCCGCGTTCCCGGTATTGGCTGTTACATCATCGTCTGACCGGTTTGAGAACTGGGTTTGCGTGCCTACCTTTAGCCATTTAGTAATGTTTGCTTCCAAGTTGACTCTTCCCCTCACGGCACTGAAATTGTCTCCTACCGTGAAGCCCTCGTTGTTTTGGTACCCCAGCGACGTGTAATAGTTGACCGTGGGGGTTCTCCCCGAGAAAGAGACGTTATAGTCTTGTCGGAACCCGGTCCGGTAGATCTCGTCGCGCCAGTCCACTGTTCTGCCGGCGATGTAGTTCCTGATCTCGATGTCGCTGAATTGCAGTCGGTTTAGCCATGTCTCCTGGTAGTTACCCGAAAAAGAGGGGTCATAGGCAGCCCACTGTTCCCGGGTAACTCCCTCGGGGAGTTGGTCGGGGTTGTCATAGTAGCCCAGCCCTTTTTGACTTGCTTCCGGGTTGAAGAAGTCGATCGTCTTCCAGTAGTCGGCTCTCCTTTGAACGTATTGATCCGGCGTTGGAAGTGGTGGGATGGCTCGTAAGTTTGAAAAACCAAACTTCGTGTTGATGGTGATTTGCGGTTTTTCGGAAGTTCCCCTCTTGGTATTTACCATGATTACCCCCGCGGAGCCTTTAGAACCATAAATAGCCGTAGAACTGGCATCTTTCAACACATCGATGCTTTCGATGTCATTCGGGTTGATATCGCTCAGCGTCCCGTAATAAATATTTCCATCCAGTACAATAAGGGGAGAGGTAGAAGCCTGCAGAGAGGCCGGCCCCCTTACCTGTATACTCCCACCGCCACCGGCGTCGTTATTCACGCTGATATTGACTCCTGCTAAGCTCCCTTTAAGGAAGTCGGCCACGTTGGTAGCCACCTTTGTCTCGATCACCTCTCTTCCCACTTGTGCAACCGAGCCGGTGAGGTCTCTCTTACGGACCGCGCCATATCCTATAACAACCAGTTCATCGAGGAGTTGGGTGTCATCCTGCAAGACAATATCCAGGTTGTTTATACCTGGAGTGATCTCTCTCTCCACGGTTTGAAAACCGATATAGGAGAAGACCAGCGTGACTTGGTCACCTCGAATCTCCAGTTCATACTCTCCATCCATATTGGTGATGGTACCCGTGGTGGTTCCCTTCTCAATCACGGTAACCCCGATCAGGGGGGTGCCATCTGCATCAGTAACTATCCCTTCTATGGTTCGAGCGGGGCTGTTCTGAGCGTACAACCCGACGATCCCCATTCCGAAGGTGATTATCAGGCATGTTAAAATAAATTTGTGGTTTTTTCTCATTTTGTTTTAGTTTCTAATTGTTTGCTACTCTCCCGAAGGCCTTTTTATCTCCTTTCCAATAGCGACA
>JBBACU010000245.1:0-4027 GCA_041656815.1 Proteiniphilum sp. | reverse complement strand
TCAGCACTTGCCCCTTGTAGGGGATACCCTTGGGCAGTACCACGTCGAACGCCGAAATACGGTCGGTCGCGATCATCACTAGCGTGTCGTCGCCAATACTATAGACGTCACGCACTTTCCCGTGATAGACTCCCGTCTGCCCGGGAAAATTATACTCTGTTTTATTTAATGTATTCATATGCTAATGAGACTAATGTGCCAATGTGACTAATGTGCCAATTATTCATTCTTCATTTTTAATTCTTCATTGACTTCATACGCTTCCACGATTCGCTGAACCAGCTTGTGGCGCACGATGTCTTTCTTGTTGAACTCCACCGTGGAGATGCCCTTGATATTTCGTAACACCCGCATCGCGTGGATGAGCCCCGACTGTTGGGAGTGGGGCAGGTCGATCTGCGTGATATCACCCGTGATGATCATCTTGCCGTTGAGTCCTAACCGGGTGAGGAACATTTTTATCTGCGGCTTGGTGGTGTTCTGCGCCTCGTCCAGGATGATCACGGCATCGTTAAGCGTGCGCCCCCGCATGAAAGCAAGCGGCGCGATCTGGATAATCTTGTTCTCGAGGTACTCCTTCAGCTTCATCGGGGGGATCATATCCTCGAGCGCGTCGTACAGCGGCTGCAGGTAGGGGTCGATCTTCTCCTTCATATCCCCGGGCAGGAAACCTAATTTCTCCCCTGCTTCCACCGCGGGGCGGCTCAAGATAATCTTGCGTATGGTCTTTCGCTTTAATGCCCGAACGGCCAGGGCGATCGCGGTATACGTCTTTCCTGACCCCGCCGGGCCGATGGCGAACACCATGTCGTTCGCGTCGAATGCCTCCACCAGTTTTTTCTGGTTGGCGGTACGTGCCAAGATGGGCTTCCCGTTTAGCCCGTGTATGATCAGGTTGTCCACGTTCACCACGGCCGGGGCCTTCCCTTTCACGATGTCGATGATATCCTCCTCCTTCAGGACATTCATCTCTATGCTGAACTTCTCCAGCTCGTGAATCTTTTCCTCGAACACGGCCAGCTCCTCCTCCTCGCCAATCACCTTGATCACGTTGCCGCGGGGAACCATGCGCAGCTTGGGGTACAATGTCTTGAGAAGTTGTATGTTGCTGTTGTTGACGCCGAAAAAAACCACGGGGTCCACGTTTTCTAATATGATGACTCGTTCAATCATTCTTCGTTGTGTGTGAAATCGAGGGCATACTGGTGAGGCCTGTTCTCTTCTCCTTCAACCCAATTGATGAAGGCATTGTTCACGAGACGGTTGCCGCCGGGGGTGGGATAGTCCCCCGAGAAGTACCAGTCCCCCCGGTGATCGGGACATGCTTCATGCAGGTCTTCAATGCTCTGGAAGACCATGGTGACTTGGGCATTGATGGTTTCGGAGGTGAGCATCCGCGCGATTTTCGCGGAGACTTCTTCTTCGGTGAAAGGGGCGTAAATATCTTTCACGTGATTCACGATCTCTTCTTTTTTCTTGTGCCGTTGCGCCACTGCCTTTTCATACGTCTCGTCGATTACCCGCTGCATCCCTCGTTCTTTGAGCAACTCGATGGCCGCCTTGAACGCGATGAACTCGCTCATGCGAGACATATCAATGCCGTAACAATCGGGGTAACGAATCTGGGGAGAAGAGGAGACGATAACGATCTTTTTCGGTTCGAGGCGGTCGAGGATCTTCAGGATGCTCTGCCGGAGCGTGGTCCCTCGAACCACGCTGTCGTCGATGATGACCAGGGTATCTACTCCCCTTCTCAGCGATCCGTAGGTCACGTCGTAGACGTGTGCTGCCAGGTCGTTGCGGATCTGCCCTTGCGCGATAAAGGTGCGCAATTTGATGTCCTTGATGGCCACTTTCTCGGAACGCACCCGCTTGGAGAGGATCTCGTCGATCTCCTCCATGGTGAGCGACTGCCCTTTTTCAAGAAGGATGGCTGCTTTCTTATGGTTGAAGTGATCTTCCAATCCTTGCAGCATCCCGAAATAGGCCACCTCGGCGGTATTCGGGATAAAGGAGAAGACGGTGTTGTCGAAATCATCGTCGATCGCGTCGATGATCCTCGGGACCAGTAGCTCGCCCAGTTTCTTTCGCTCCCGGTAAATATCGTAATCCGACCCCCTCGAGAAATAAATCCGTTCGAACGAGCAGGGGGTTATTTTTTCTTTTTTCTCGAGGATCTGGTGGCAGCTGATTTTCCCGCTTCGTTTCACCACCAACGCCTCGCCCGGCTGTAGCTCGCGCACGTCGGCTTTCTTCAAGTTGAACGCCGTTTGGATTACCGGCCGTTCCGATGCCACCACCGCCACCTCGTCGTCATGGTAGTAGAAGGCAGTGCGGATGCCCCAGGGATCGCGTAAGGCGAACGCGTCGCCGCTCCCGATCAAGCCGCAGAGCGCGTAGCCGCCGTCCCACTTTTTGGAGGCGCGCTTAAGGAGAAAAGGAACGTCCAGTTTCTCCTCGATCAGGTGACTCACTTCTTGCCCGTTGAGCCCGTTTTTTTCTAACCGGTCATACTGGTATTGCACCTCCCGGTCGAGGTAGTGCCCAAGGGATTCGAGCATGACGAACGTGTCGGCGTAATCGCGCGGGTGTTGGCCCTCCTGCAGGAGTTGTTGGAACATCTCGTCCACGTTGGTCATGTTGAAGTTACCGGCCAAGGCAAGGCTCCTCGATGCCCAGTTATTGCGCCGCAGCAGCGGGTGCACGTAGGTGAGGCCGCTCTTGCCGGTGGTGCTGTACCGGAGGTGTCCGATGAAGAGCTCCGCCGCGTACGGGACAGACGACTTCACGAAAGCGGGATTGCTCAACTGTTCCGGGGAGAAAGAATTGAACGAAGCATGAATATTGGAAAATATCTCGGGGATGGCACTTGATCCCAGGGCCCGCTCCCTGAATATGAACTCGTTCCCCGGCGATGCCTCCAGTTTTACCGCTCCCAGCCCGGCGCCCTCTTGGCCCCGGTTATGCTGCTTTTCCATGAGCAGGTAGAGCTTGTCCAGCCCGTACTGCCACGTACCGTATTTCTTGTAATAATATTCGAGGGGTTTCAGGAGGCGGATCACCGCGATGCCGCATTCATGCTTGATACTGTCTGTCATTCTTCTTTAAAAATAATCCAAGATGCAAATTTAGCGTTAATCGGGGATAATATACCTATTTTCCATTGATATTATTCCGAAAAAATGTCAATAAAACGAGGATCTCGTTGAATGCGCGAGCAATAGCCCGACTGGAAGCAATTGTCTTCCTCAAGATTGTCCCTCCCACCTCGAGATTGTTCTTCCTCCCGCGAGTGATTGTCCTTCCCGCCTCGTGATTGTTTTTCCTCCCGCGGGTGATCGGCGTATTGCATCCGTGAACATCGATTTGTTTGATTCCACGCGATGAAATCGCCTCGCCGGTGTTATCTTTGTTGATTCAAGATAGGATGTCAGCTAAATATAAGACCTATAACTATTTCGTGGGGCTCCCGTTCGATGCAATAGGCGTGATCTGATAAGCTGTTTGAGCGCAGCGAGTTATTTATCAGATAGCCTATAAGTCGATAACGGGTCACAAAATAGTGAAAGTCGAGGTATTTAGCTGTAGACAAAACATAAACGAAATTTGCAAAAAGAAGATAATAATAGGATGATGATGAGTTGGGAGCGGTTGCTATCCGCTCAACGGTTTGGAATGGAAGGCTACGAGAACGCGACGCGACACGAGCGCACGGAGTACCAGCGGGATTATGACCGGCTGATTTTCTCGTCCCCTTTTCGGCGGTTGCAAAACAAAACACAAGTGTTCCCGCTTCCCGGGAGCGTGTTTGTTCATAACCGGTTGACGCATAGCCTGGAGGTGTCGAGCGTGGGCCGGTCATTGGGTGAGTACGCGGGGCGTGAACTGCGAAAAAGAGATAGCGCGTCGCCGGCTCATTTCGAGGAGATCGGCTCCATCGTCTCTGCCGCTTGCCTGGCGCACGACCTTGGGAACCCGCCCTTTGGCCATTCGGGAGAGAAAGCCATCTCGTCGTTCTTCTCGGAGG
>JBBACU010000244.1:0-4032 GCA_041656815.1 Proteiniphilum sp. | reverse complement strand
ATATTTAATGCGGTCATGATCTTTTCTCGTACTTCCTTGGCGTCTTTTTGTTGAACCTGATCGTACCCCTTTTTGAAACTAAATTCTACCATATTTGTGATAATATTTGAATTTGACGTATATTTGCTATTTACTGCCGTTTAATTTGGTTTTACATTTGCGTAAAACAATTTTACAGCACAAAGATGGATAATATATTTACCATTTCCAAAATAAATGGATATTTATTTTACCATTCTGTATAAAATAATTTTCACGATGGACACAAGCAGCTCATTTTCAGATAGACTAACTTATCTGCAAGATCTCCTTGAAATAGATACAGGTAGGAGTTTTGCAAAGAAAATTGGCATTACTCATGGAAATTTACAGAGTTACAAGAAAGGATCTCAACCAAGATTGGATAAATTGATAAATATATTGACCAGCGTGGAGGATTTAAATCCCGTTTGGCTGCTTTATGGTGAAGGGGAGGTATTCATAGTAAAAGAAAAGGAAGAGGAAAAAGACAACAGCGATGAAATCACCAGTCGATTGATTTCAATTATAGAGTCTCAGCAAAGAACAATTGAATCGCAGCAGAACACTTGCAAGGATCTCCTTAATCAAAAAGAGAGTTTGAAGAATAAATAAACACTAAAAAAATATGACATGAAAGAAGATCTAAAATTTATTCGGTTAACTGTAAATGAAAAGGAGATTGCTGTAAACATCAAGAATGTAATAATGGTGAAGAGCTACGGAGAGGGTAAAGCTCGACTTAAATTTATCGACGGAAGTGGTATCAATGTAAAGGAGACTTATGATGAAGTGGTCGCATGTTTAAACACCATAAAACCATCTGAAATTAATTAGAATTCCAGACAATTCCAGACAAATAGGCAAACATAGACAATCACAGACATTTATAAAGTGCGGTAATACAAAGTGTTAGGGTGGGGGTGTAGTCTCCCTCCAACTCCACATTTTTTTACAAACTGATAATTATCAGCGATTTGAACTTGTTTAATTGTCTATAAAATGCCTGACAGGCATTTTATAGACAATTTTTTTTGAGCTCACGCTTCCGCTAACCGTTTTAACCGATCCAGCGCGACCGGGTACGCGTTGTTAAAGAACTCCGCGTGGTCGTCCGCGACATCTACCTCCACGGTAAGGGTGGTGCGGCCTTGCTCTTCTATAAAACGGTAATTTTCGTGACCACCCAACCACTCCTCTACTTCAGGGCCGGAGGTTATCTCGTCATCCCCGTCGATAAAGCCAATGTTCTGAAGGGAGACAAACTCGGCGGGCACGTGTACCGATACTTTGGAAATCATTCCCCCTTTCCTTCCATTCTCATCGGTTCCCACGAAATATATTTTCCTTCCGGTGTGCCAATTTCCCTCGTACGTGGAAGAAGGGCCAAATGCCGAGGCCCACTGTTCATACGTGGCTTTATCGTCTAATCCCAGCATTGTCCGGTATACTTTCTCTGCCGGGGCATGGATCTCTTGTTTAAATTGAAGTCGTTTCATCTCTTTTCCTTTTTATAGTTGTAACAAGCGAGAGAACGCTAAAATTGCACGGGGTTCTCGTACTAGATAAAACGCACGAATAAAGAATTGGTTTAAAATAAAAAAAACGCCCGGGGTTTCCCGGGCGCGGTATTCATTATCTTATATTATTCATTGATCTGTGATGCTCTTACCTCCTTCGATGAGCCCCCTGCCTAAAATTGGTGACCTCTATCTGCATGAAGTCTCGTTCTGCCTGTTGGGCCTTAAAAAGCTTTTCCGGGGTGAGCACCTTCTCGAACTTGGTCGCGTATTCTTTATCCAATGAAGCCTCTTTGACTTTTATATCCACGTCGTTTTCCAACAATTTCCGGTACTCTTCGTCAGAAATATCGCTGTTATCCTTGATGCGCTGTATTTTTTCCCTGTGTTGTTTATGGAGTTCAAATTTCTTCTGCGTGAGCTCATTATTGAGGGGAAAATATTTCTCGGCTTCGGCGCGGGTAAGCCCCGCCTCCTTTTGAATATACTCCATCTTCCGCTTCTGAAATTCCTGCATGTTCATCCGCCGGTTGTTCTGCTTCTGGGCCGATAGCGTGAATGGATAGGCCGAAAACAAGAATGCGCAGCAAAGCAAAATAATACCATTCTTCATAACCAAATTGTATTGTGAAATTACGGTTCTTCTCTCTTAATTCAAATATAACTGATTATACATGTAGTCGTAATACCCGTCGTCAACCAGTTGCTCTTCCAGGTACCGGTAAAATTCTTCCTCGGTAACATGCACGGTAGACCAGTAATTATTAGCGGGCGTTTCCTCGGAAATCGCCGAAAAGGTGTCTTGGCTCGACGAAAGAGGGGTCTCCGTATCCTTGGTGAGAAAATTAATGGTGATGTATAGTCCCGCGAACATGGCGGCCATGTACACCCACGGTTTCACCCTATCCCATAAGGATACCGTCTGGGGGGGCACGTACTCTTTCTCCGGCAGGCGATCCATTATCTCCTTGTTGAATTGCGCGAAATAATTTTCGGGTACTGTAAAAGGATTTCTTTTATCCGCCTCTTTCAATTTGTTAAATTTTGTCTCCATACCTTTTATTTTTGCGCTGCACTGATGAGTAGACTTTACGACAGGTAAAAGGTTTAACGCGGCTCGCTCAAAAATTTTTCAATTTTTTTAGTGGCGTGATGATAGGACGCCTTCAAGGCTCCGACCGAAGTGCCCAAGATATCCGACATCTCCTCGTATTTCATCTCTTCGAAGTATTTCATTTGGAATACCAGGCGCTGTTTATCAGGGAGCGTGAGGATAGCCTTTTGCAATAGTTTTTGTGCTTCATCGCCATCAAAGTAGGTGTCGCTCTCGAGCGTGTTGAGCAGGAACGAGTCCTCGTCATCCACCGAGATATTGTTTTGGTTTCTCTTCTTGTTGAGGAAGGTGATGCTTTCGTTAATGGCAATTCGGTATAACCATGTGGTAAGCTTGGATTCGCCCCTGAAGTTATCGATATTCATCCAGGCTTTGACGAACGTGTCTTGAAGAATATCGTTGGCATCGTCGTGAGAAAGCACCATTTTCCGGATCTGCCAGTACAGCCTCTCGCTATACTCGGCTACCAGCTTCTCAAAACTCCTACGGCCGGTTCGCGGGTCCCGTAGTTCTTCCAGTAATTGTTCTTCGTTGATCATTTCCATACATTTGGATCTCCATACGAAGGTACACTTTTTTTTTAACTTTTATCAGGTATCGTCCCCTTTTTCAAACCAGATGATGAAATTTACCGCGGCATCGGGGTTCTGCTGCCACCATGCCAGTGATTCGGGATAGTAGGAAACGCTCACGTAACGGCAGAAGGTATCGTAGTAGCCCGATTGGGCAATCTGGGAGAAAAAAGGCACGTAAAATGTCCAGAATATTCCCGCCTCGCTCTTCAAGCTCTCTCGTTCCAGTACATCGATGATTGCCTTATTGACCGCTTTAAACAGGAGGAACTCGTTTACTTCGCCTGCCTCGTCCGTGTCGGCTTTTAACGAGTCGAGCGTGGTGGTGATGGCATGGTAAACGAAATTACGGTTTAGCCCTTCCTCGGTACTCAACGGGGGGATCTCGTCGGCATGCAACGCGGTTTCGGGTTGATTGCGCATCATCTGTTGCTGGATGAAGGAGCGCTCTACCGGTTCGGTTCGCTTGCGTATCTGCATGGTCTGCAACAGTTCTTCGAACGCGTTTTTGGAGCGTCGGCTGTCCGGCTCCAACAACAAGAACATCTGCATGGCAAGGATGCTCTGTACCCAGCGCCCTTTATCGTTTAACACGTACGCGTAGAGAAGAAACGCTCCGCTGTGTGTCTTGTCCATGTCAATCGCCCGCTTCACGTGATTCAGCGTGTTGTCCGCGTCTCCCTTCTTGTAATAATTAAGCGCCATGTTGAAATGCAGGAGGTATTCATCGCCGTGTTTTTTTAATCCTTCCTGCAGCAGCGCGATGGCATCGTCTACTTGGTCCATCTCGGCCAGCGCCTCGCTCTTT
>JBBACU010000243.1:0-4040 GCA_041656815.1 Proteiniphilum sp. | reverse complement strand
TCCTTCACCATCGCCAACATTTTATTTTTTCCCAGGTCGAGGTTCACCAAGAAGACCTCGGGAGTATATATCAGGTTGCGCACATCGCCCTGCTTCACCACGAAGTTCAGGTTTTCTTCGTCGTGGCCACCATACACCACGCACGGGATAAGGCCTTCGCGACGGTATGACCGGGACGCCCTTTTTCCGAAATCATTCCTGACCTCGCCTTTTAATTCAAATGTTTTCATTTTAAAATTGTTTGTGTTACTCAAAATAAAGTGCTTTCTTTATTTCCCATCACACGGGAGCTTTCAAAAAAGCGGCGCAAAGTTAATGATTTTCTTTTAACTACACAACCATCCCGCCCCTCTCTTTTTCATTTCGATTTTATCCGCGGAGCACCACTTTTCGAGTTTTTGTAGGTAGAATACCAAAATTTTAGCTACTTTTGCAGTTCAAAAAAGTTCATTAAGTTAGAATGATAAACAGGAATTTAATTCGTATTAGGGTAGTTCAGGTTATCTACTCGTGGTATCAGAATACGAACAAAGATTTACGCGATGCCGAAAAAGAATTGATGTTCGGCTTGCAGAAGTCATACGATCTTTATTATTATTTACTGCTCTTGATGGTGGAACTGACCCGGGCATACGAAAATCGGGTGGAAGCCAAGCGGAACAAGTTCTTGCCATCCGAAGAAGACTTGAACCCCAACATGAACTTGGCTAACAACCGGTTTATCCTCCAGCTCGAAGCGAACCGCCGGATGCGGAAACAACTCGCCGAACGCCCGTTATCATGGACAGATAACGAATCGTTCGTCAAGAACTTGCTCGATAAAATTATGGAGTCGGAGACCTACCAAGCGTACGCGCGCATCGATTCACCCACGTACGAGCAAGACCGGGAATTCTGGAGAAAGGCATTTAAACAGTTTATCTACGTGTACGAGGAGCTCGACGACCTCTTGGAGGACGAGTGCATCTACTGGAACGACGACGTGGAGATCGTGCAGAGTTTCGTGATGAAGACCATTAAACGGTTCTCCGAAGAGAGCGGGCCGGACCAGCCTCTCCTCCCCATGTTTCGGGACGAGGAGGACAAGGAGTTTGCACTTAAACTATTGCACGACACCATCCTGAACGAGAAAAAATACCGGACCCTCATCGAAAAGCATACCGAAAAGTGGGACTTCGACCGCATCGCGTTCATGGATCTCGTTATAATGCAAGTGGCCTTGTCCGAGATATTCACATTCGACAGCATACCCACCAGCGTATCGCTCAACGAATACATCGAGATTGCCAAAGCATACAGCACTCCCAAGAGCGGCACGTTTATCAACGGAATACTGGATGCCGTCGTGCAAGAGACAAAACTAGAAAATCGTATCTTTAAACAATAATAATCACTCTCTAACACCTAATTCTTATGAATATTTTATTACAAGCAGCTCCAAGCGGGGGGATGGGCGGTATGAGCAGTACCATT
This sequence comes from Proteiniphilum sp., assembly GCA_041656815.1. Taxonomy (GTDB): domain Bacteria; phylum Bacteroidota; class Bacteroidia; order Bacteroidales; family Dysgonomonadaceae; genus Proteiniphilum. The sequence goes on along the minus strand of JBBACU010000243.1, from coordinate 2,567 downwards.
TTAATGATGGTGGCCATATTTGCCGTGTTTTATTTCTTCATGATTCGTCCGCAACAGAAAAAGCAAAAAGACTTGCAAAAAAGCCGCGAAGCCATGAAGAGCGGAGATAAAGTAGTTACCGCCGGTGGTATTCACGGGAGAATAAAAGAGGTAGGAGACACTTGGTTCCTGGTGGAAATCGCGGAGGGCGTACGGATAAAAATCGAAAAGTCGTCGGTTTACGCCTCTTTCTCGGATGTAGCACCCAAGTAACCTTCACTAAAGTTAGACTATTTCTCGCGACGACATAATCCAAGCAAGCTTGTCTTCTGTTCATCGCTTAACGAAATAGTTCCCCTTCATGCAATGAACCTAAAGGCTGTCTATCAAAAATGGTTCCCTAAAGCAGCGGATTTTTTTTCCACCCTCCCGTGGAAGAATATACTCTTCTTTTTCTTTTTTTTGGTGATGGCTTTTATTTTCTGGTTGATGCTCTTCTTCCAGAAAGAGAACGTGGACGGCACCTACCGGATTCCACTAAAATACACCCATATCCCGGAGGATGTGGTATTCGATCACCCCTTACCGCAATCTATCGAGATTAGCGTGGCAGACAGGGGCTCCGAAATTTTCAAGCTCGACATCAAAAAGCGGGATTCGCTGGAGATCAACGTTGCCGAGTTTATTGAAAGGGGTACCTCCGTGCTCCAGGGTGATCAATACAGCCAGCTCATCCGCTCGCGACTGGCACCCAGCACGTATGTCAGGGGCTATTACCCGATGAATATCTCCCTTGCCACCTCCAAGTTGGAGAGCAAGGAGTTGAAGGTGGTCTTCGACGGGGAGATCACCACCAGCAGGGCTAACCTGGTAGCCGATAGCGCGACCTTTATCCCCGAGGTGGTGACGGCGTATGGCTCGCGTCAAACACTCGACAAGCTGGAAGCGGCAGTCACAGAATATACCCTGTTTAAAAACCTGAAGGCCACCTCGCAACTGCCGGTTACCCTCAACTCGGTGGAAGGGGTGCGGTTTTCACCCGCGCAGGTGGAAATCTTTATTCCGATAGAAGAATATACAGAGCGAACGTTTGAAGTGCCTATCACGGCCACGCGCCTGCCGGGCAACTTGGACGTGAAGTTCTTTCCCTCGCGTGCCAACGTCACATTCTCTGTCACGCTGGAGGAGTATCGGAAGATTGCCCCCGAAGACTTCGAGATCGTACTCGATTACCGGGAATTTCACGACAACGAGGATGGGCGCGTCTCGCTCGAACTCACCCGGCTTCCATCGTCCATCGTGAATCCCCGCGTCTCTCCCACCTCGGTGGAATTTCTCTTCGAGAATAAAACGTCTAAATAGGCATGTTGTAACCGGCACCATTTAAAATCTCGGGATGATCAAGGTAGGGATTACAGGAGGAATGGGAAGCGGGAAGACAGTAGTCAGCGAACTCTTTCGCCTTCATGGCGTTCCGGTATTCGACGCGGACAAGGAGGCAAAACTGCTTAACGACACGTCCACACGGGTCAAGGAAGGACTGACACGCCATTTCGGCCCGGGGCTATACGAAGGGGGGAGGCTCAACCGGGCACGGCTGGCCGGGCTCATCTTCAACGACGAGCGAAATCTCGCGGTGGCCAACTCCATCATCCACCCCGTGCTGGCGGAGCGGTTTATCCTGTGGAGCCAAGAGCGCGAACACCACCCCGTCGCGGCCATCGACGCGGCAGTGCTGTTCGAAGCAAAGTTCGAACGGTACGTGGATCAAGTGATCACTGTCTTCTCACCGGAGGAGACACGGGTGGAACGAGTGAAGCAACGCGACGGCATCAATAGGAGCGGGGCAATGGCCCGGATGCAGCATCAGGTACCGGAAGAGGATAAAATAAGGCGTGCCGATCACGTGATTTACAACGACGACAGCCATTCGTTGATTCAACAAGTCGCGCATCTACTGGCCGACCTTCGTGTTGCCACACGGGACTAGCCCTTCGCGTACACGTAAAGATATCGAACTATTAAATATAAAAAGAGATGATTGAAACATTTGGAATCAATGCCGGAAGAGTCTGGTCATACTTGGACGAAAATGGACGGCTCCACATCAGGGAAGTCAAGAAAGCAACCAAGCTAACCGATAAAAACCTTTACGCTGCCTTGGGATGGCTGGCAAGGGAAGGGAAAATAAAATTGGAGGAGGTGGATAAAGATCTCTTCGTGGAGTTGACGTGATTGTCGGCCTCCTGCCACCTATTTCATCCGGTCGAATCCTTCCCCGTAGACCCCCACCACGTTGCTCTGGGAGATAAATGCTTTTTTATCGATCTGCTTCACGAGACGGAATATGGAGGTGGATTCGTTTCGTTTGGCCATCACCAGCAGTACCTTTTGAGGCTGTTGGGTGTACCATCCCGTCGCGTCAAGCACGGTACATCCGCGGTGAAGCTGCAGGTTGATCTGGGTAGCGATCTCATCGTACTCGGACGAAAAAATGAAGAACTGCACTGATTGACGGATCCCGTTCAACACCCAGTCGACCGAGGTAGACATCACCGCGATAATGATGATGCCGAACACGACGGTCC
>JBBACU010000242.1:0-4040 GCA_041656815.1 Proteiniphilum sp. | reverse complement strand
CAGCGTGCGGTCTACCACCATCGCGCCGCACGTGTAGATCACGTTGGGCACGTAGCCCGACCGTTCCTCTTTGGCCGGGGTGAGCAGCGGTTCCTTGAGCCGCCTCGTCACCACGCGGGGATCCTCCTTATCCAGCAACACCGCGCCGAGGGAATAGGTCCGGACTGGTCCCACGCCGTGGGTCAATACCAGCCACCCTTCATCAATCTCGATGGGCGAACCACAGTTCCCGATCTGGATCAGTTCCCAGTCGTAGGTGGGCTTCAACAATGGCTGGTAATCGTACCAGAAGTAGAGGTTGTCGGATTTCATGATATAGAGCGACTCGTTGTCTTGGCGCCCCAGCATCATGTAGTGTCCGTTCACCTTGCGGGGAAAGAGCGCCATCCCCTTGTTCTTGACGGCCGGCCCGCTCAGGGTGGAGACCTTGAACTCTTTGAAATCCTCGGTCTCCAACATCTCCGGCATGATGGTCTTCCCGTTGTAGGCGGTAAAGGTCGCGTAATAGACCTTGCTGCCGTCGTCGCGCGTGAACTGCACGAAGCGGGCATCTTCCAGGCCGTTGCTTTGCGAAGGCGACGCCGGGTAGATAGCCCGCTCGGTGATATCGTCGGAGGTGAAGTGGAGCGTGAAATTCGAGAGCACCAGTGTCTGCACGTTATTCAACGAAACCTGCAGTTCTTCCCGGCTGGTGAACGTGTTCCCGCGCACGATCTTGTGCATGGTCACGGTGAGGTCTTCAAACGAGAACTCGTCGGGCAGCATATCAAACAATGGCCGGTTCAGGTTGGTGAGGATGCCCAGCTCGTGGGACTTCTTCAGCACCACCTCCCTGTCGTAAAGATGCTCCGTTCGCTCCGGCTCGTGAATCACCGGGGAGTTATCGGCAAGCGTGATGTTATACCGGGCATCCACCTCCCCCTCCATGAAGGTGATGGAAGAGATGTGCCCCTCGCCGATGGCCCGCAGGCTGATGATAAACCGCATGGCTCCCTCCTTGTCTTGCACGGGATGCGGGACGATGGAAGGGTTAAACAGCGCGGTAGACTCCAGCGCGTATTGCTGAGTGAAGAAGGCACCGATGAACTGCTTATCCTCGTCCGTCATCTCCAGGTTGGTAGGTATCCGGTGCTTGACATGTTCGTAATGCCTCCTGAAAATATTCTTTGTCATTTCCAGCGGCACTTCGATCCGGTCGTAGATGCTTTCGAGGATACGGTTTCGATCTTCCTTCGACGTGGAGAAGACGCGGAACAGGATGTGCTCCACCTGGGAATCGCTGCTTGGCACGAAAGGACGGACGAGCGTCCGTCGCGACGAAGGCAGGATTTTAATGGGTAATCGGTTCATTTGAATCATACAAGTAACCTGTTTTTATTGCGTAGATAGAATGAAATATCCAAAAGTGAAATGAGCCACGACAAGGTGGATTCGGCGCCTTGGTTCAGGTTCACCCCCTGGGGGTGGATCCCGTCGCGACAGCCGCCCGTCGCGAAATCATACACCGGCTGAGAACTGTCGTTCTCGCCGGTAAACCAGTGAAAAGCCTTGAGGGCATAATCGGCATACATGCTGTCGTTGGTGAACTCTTCGGCCTGGAGGCAGGCGTCGATCATGCCGTGCGCCTCGAGGGGCTGCTGGTCGTACCGGGCCTTATGTTCGGGGGTGAGCCACCCCTCGTTGCCAATCGGGGAGAAGATGCCGTCCGTGAACTGTTGCTCGATAAGCCAATCCAGGATTCTCAATCCCCGGTGTATCATCGCGTCGTCTTTCAGGTACATCCCCGCGAAGAGCATCGCGTGGGGGATGCGGCTGTTGGCGTACGATACTTTACCTTCGAACCAAGGCCACTTGTTCGCTATCGTCTCGTTAAAGAACGAGAAAAGTTTTCCCGACAAGCTTCGGACGCGCTCCATTACCCGGGGATCGCCGTGTACCTTGCTATGATGCACCAGCCCCAGAAGAGCGTACGAGATAGACCGGGGATGCGTGAGCTCCTCCGCGCTCCCGAGCGCTTGCATGAACAGGTGGTTGGAATGATGGTGAAAATTGCACACGTTGGTATACGCTGCCGTGTATCCCAGTGCCCATATAGCCCTACCAATGCTGTCTTCCGATCCCTCTTTCTCGAGCCATTGGCGCTCGTAGTTCATGAAATTACGAAACTTCCCGTTTTGGGCGTTGTACGCGTAATCAAGGAACGATAGGTAGATACTGGTGAGCTGGTTCACCTCGTCCACGTTCTGCACCTCGTTTTGAAGCATCACCGCAAGCAACAATGCCCGCGCGTTGTCGTCGGTACAGTAGCCATGGCTCCGATCGGGCACGTTGTATTTCGCGTGCTGCAAGATACCGGTGTAATCGGTGAGCGCGTGCAGGTGATCCAGCTTGATCGGAGGGATGGCGTACGGCGTATCACCCGGCTCATCGCCTTCCTCGAGAGCAGGGACTCCCACTTCCGCGATCATTTTATCCAGCAGGTCGTAATACTGTTTTCCAATATTCGGCCAGTAGCACTCTTTGGCCAGGTCGTACGCGTTCTGCCCGATGGCCCGTCGCTTCGCCTCGTCGCCCAGCAACTCGTTAACACGGTGACTCAGCTGGGGGGAGTCCTTGAAATCAAAGAGCATGCCCCGGTTGTCTGCCAGCATCTCCTCCGCGTACCAGAAAGGAGTGGATATAATGGGCTTGCCCGCGCCCATGGTATAAATGAGCGTACCCGACGAGATCTGCTTCTTCCCCAAGTAGGGGATCACGTATATATCGCACAGCTTCAGGTAGCTAAAAAGTTCCTCGTTGCTCACGAAGCGGTTGACAAACAGCACGTTCTTCTCTAGCTTCAGCTTGTTTACCAATCGAAATAGCGAATGGCGATAATCTTCCCCCTCGTGCTTTATCACGTGCGGATGCGTGGCTCCCAACACGATATAGACCACGTCGGGATGCTTTTTTACCACCTCCGGCAACGCGTTAATAACCACCTCGATGGATTTATTCCGTGAAAGCAGCCCGAAAGTAAGCAGTACCTTTTTTCCCGTTACGCCCAGTTTCATCTTTAATCTTTCGGTATCTACCTCACCGATCGGGTGCACACCGTGATGGATATGCACGCACTTGGATTCGGGGATCCCGTACACGGAAGCGAGCAGTTCGATTCCTTTACGCGATATGCTGACGAGCTTTTGCGAGAGGCGAGCCAGCTCGGTCACCACATATCGTTGGTTCTCCGTGGGATCGTCCACGATGGTGTGCAGGGTAGTCACCACGGGCATCCGCAATCGCCTGAGCAGCTGAAGGATGTGGGTGCCATCGGTGCCACCAAAAATGCCGAACTCGTGTTGCAGGATCACCGCGTCGTAGTTATTCGAGTTCAGGTACTCCGCGGCGTTGATGTACGATGCCATCACGTTTTGCTCAACCTCGAACACCACCTTGGCGGGGTAATCGTAGCGGTTTAACCCGTCGTTCATCGCTACCACCACGGTGTCGATGCCATTCTCCTTCATTCCGTCATTCAAATCCTTTGTAAAAGTGGCAATACCACATTTACGGGGAGGATAGTTCCCAATCAACGCGATCTTATTCATATTTTTTGGCTAAAAAAGTTACACGATAACCCGCCGTCACCATAGACCACGGATTATACCTAATTAAACATTCTAAATTGATTTGATTTCGTTAAAAAACCACAAAGATTCAATAAACTTAGACTATTTCTGCGCAATGGCATCCCTCGAACAAGTTCGGTGCTGCTCATATTGCTTAACAGAACAGTTCATATTGTAATAAGCGATCACCAATATAAGGAAAAAAGCCGACAAAAACAAACCAATTCCTCTTCTGCTCGTGGCCGGTAGTATCGCGAACAGGTTCATCGCCTACTTTTTTTCATGCCAAGCCATTGCGCGGTTTCCATATTTTTTCTACCTTTGTGTCCTAATATCATAAGATATCAACTATTCTGTCAAGCCAAAATAACGAGTAAGCGAGTGCAGCGTCAAGCTTGCTTGAACATTGCTGAGCATGAGTTATTTATCCAA
>JBBACU010000241.1:0-4091 GCA_041656815.1 Proteiniphilum sp. | reverse complement strand
TGCAATTTGAATGCAAATATACATAATTTGCACACCTGCAAAAACAAAATGAAGGCATGCTTAAACTGAAAGAGGGTATTTCCTGTTTAACTTTATACTTGAGTTCGTGGGTGTTTGCCTGGGATTTAAAAGGTCAATTCAAAATTATCAAAAAAAACAATGGCAATGACAAGGTATATTTCAATTCTACGGGGAATTAACGTGAGCGGGCATAAATTAATCAAAATGGACGCGTTGCGGAGGTCCTACGAAAGTTTGGGGTTCCATAACGTCGTCACGTATCTTCAAAGCGGGAATATTATCTTTTCCGCGAAAAAAACGGTTACGGATGATGCCGCCGAGGAAAAAGCGGTCGCGGAAAAAACGGCTCCAGAGGAAACAGTCGCAGTAGAACTTGCCCACGCTATATCGCGACAAATCGAAAAGGATTTCGGCTTTGATGTACCCGTCATCGTGTTATCTGCCAACCAGCTAAACGAGGTTATTGAAAATAACCCGTTTGCAAAAGATAGCACGAAGGATAAAACTTTTTTACATGTTACTTTCTTGTCGTCTCTTCCGGGAAACGTCAACATCCATGCCTTGGAAGAAAAGAAGCAGGGCGATGAAGAAGTATCCCTCGTCGGCAACGCGGTGTACCTTTATTGCCCTCACGGGTACGGCAGGACAAAGCTGACCAATAATTTTTTGGAAACAAAACTAAAAGTGACCGCGACCACGAGGAATTGGAAAACCACCAACGAACTTTCGCGTATTGCCCGGAGCGGCCTTTAAAAAGACATCATCCCTTAAATCATTGGAAAACACTATTATTCATCCATTATAACCGGTTCCTCAAGCAGAACTTTCATCGACTTTTATTGTTTTAATTAAACGCTAACAGGATTGAAACAGGATTCAAACAGGATTCAAACAAATTAAAAATCACGGAAATGAAAGGAATTATTACAATCATCACGCTTATGGGTATTTTTCAAATAAATACGGCTCAAACCCTGAAAACGGTTTCTTACCAAGACGAGACCCAAAAATTAAACGGGTTGGTAACCTCCAACGCGGGACAACAGTTACCCGGGGTGCTTATCCTCCCGGCATGGAAAGGAGCGGACAACGAGGCACGTACCGCCGCGCTGGATTTAGAAAAAGAGGGATACATCGCGTTCATCGCGGATATCTACGGCGAAGGAAATACCCCCGACGACAATGCCGCGGCGGCGAAGTTATCCAGTTCATACAAGAACGATTATAAAGCATACCAACACCGGATCGCCTTGGCCCTCGACCAGTTGAAAGAACAGGGTGCGTTAACCGATAAGATAGCCGTTATCGGGTATTGCTTCGGAGGAACGGGCGCCTTGGAGGCGGCACGTGCCGGATTCGAAGTACAAGGGGTCGTATCGATCCACGGGGGATTAAGCAAGGACGAAAGCCGCCCGAATAGCCCCATCAACACGAAAGTGCTGGTGGAACATCCCGCGGAAGACCAAAGTGTTTCCCAAGAAGATTTCGACAACCTGGTAAAAGAACTCAAAGCGGCCAATGCGGATTGGCAAATCATCATCTATGCCAATACCGGACACACCTTTACCAACCCAGAATCGCACGAGTACGACGAGGTGATGGCAAAGAGGGCTTGGAACCACACGCTGCTGTTCCTCGAAGAGGTATTGAAATAAGTCCGCGATTGGAATACCGAACTTGGAATTGCCCTATCTTTGTTTTATCAATAAGCTCGATAAAAAATGCTAGCAGCCCTACTCGATCAATTGGATAGCCTACCGGTTTTCGGGGATTGTCCCGAGCCAATCCCCAAAGAGAACCAAATAATAATGGAGGTGAAAGCAGTGGCCCTGAAGAACCTCGATAAGTTAAAGACACGATCGGCCTACTACGCGCCCTACCGCGTGGTACCCACCGCGGTGGGTACCGATGGCGTGGGCACGCTCCCCGATGGGCGGGAGGTGTATGCCTTGGGAATCACGGGGACGCTGGCCCAGAAAGCAGTAATCCCGGCCGACCGGTATACCGTGCTCCCCAAGGGGCTCGATCATGCCCTCGCGGCAGCATTACCCAACGCGGTACTGGGGTCGGCCATCCCGCTGGTAGCCCGTGCGGGGATGAAGCGGGGCGACGTGATCCTCATCAACGGCGCCACGGGTATCACGGGCAAAGTGGCGGTGCAGGTCGCGAAGCACTACGGCGCCTCGCGGGTAATCGCCGTGGGGCGAAACGAAGGGGCCCTGCGATGCTTGGAATCATCGGGGACGGTCGTCCCGATCTCGCTTCGCCGGGAGGCAACCGACATAGTGAAGCAAATCAAAGAGATCGATCGGAAGACACCCGTGGATATCGTGATCGACTACCTGTGGGGAAAACCCGCGGAACTCCTCATCCAGGCAATACAAGAGAGCGGTCCACGTGCCCGCCAGCTGAAGTTCGTGACCGTGGGCGACATGGCCGGCAAATCGATCCCGCTCTCGTCAGGAGGCTTACGAAGCAGCGACATCGTCCTGTCGGGCTCAGGATTTGGCTCCCTCTACCCCGAGGTACTCTCGTTGTTTAGCAACCAAATCCTCCCCGAAATGTTTCAACTCGCCATCAACGGGCAACTCACGCTGGAAACCGAGAACTTCCGGCTCGAGGAGATCGAGGCCGCGTGGCAGGCGAAACCAAACGGAAAGCGGGTGGTTGTGCTGATTCCTGATCTTGCGGATGAATGCACGCCCCGCTAATTACGGTTTTTTGTGCCAAATAATTTCCGAGTGACAAAAAGATATTGTATTTTTGTAACACGATTAAAAAGATAGTTTTTAGGGAGCTTTCCTTTAAAGCTGACGAGCAGGCATCCAGAAAAATCTGCTTTCGGGCGACAGGGAAACAGCTAATTCGACAGACTTTATTTAACAAATTAAATTCTATAAAAGTATGATTAAAGTAGGTATTAACGGATTCGGCCGCATCGGACGCTTGGTGTTTCGTGCAGCTCAACTGAGAGACGATATCCAAGTAGTGGGTATCAACGATTTACTCGATGTGGATTACATCGCTTACATGTTAAAGTACGACACCATCCACGGCCAGTTTGACGGAACCGTTGAGGTGAAAGACGGAAACCTCGTAGTAAACGGGAAAACGGTTCGCGTGACTTCTGAAAGAAACCCGGCCGACCTGAAGTGGAATGAAGTAGAAGCAGAATACGTGGTTGAGTCTACCGGTCTGTTCCTTACCAAAGACAAAGCACAAGCACACATCGATGCAGGTGCAAAATACGTGGTGATGTCCGGCCCTTCAAAAGACGACACCCGGATGTACGTGGTAGGCGTAAACCAAAATACCTACAGCAAGGGAGAGCAATTTGTTTCTAACGCTTCCTGTACCACCAACTGTTTGGCACCGGTAGCAAAGGTATTGAACGACAAGTTCGGCATCGTTGAAGGATTGATGACCACCGTTCACTCTACCACCGCTACCCAGAAAACAGTGGATGGCCCGTCTGCAAAAGACTGGAGAGGCGGCCGCGCGGCTTCTGCCAACATCATCCCCTCCTCTACCGGCGCTGCCAAAGCAGTAGGTAAAGTAATTCCCGAACTGAACGGCAAACTGACCGGTATGTCGATGCGTGTTCCCACGCTGAACGTGTCGGTAGTTGACTTAACCGTTCGCCTGGCAAAAGAAACCAGCTACGAGGAGATTTGCGCTGCCATGAAAGAAGCTTCCGAAGGGGAGTTGAAAGGCGTGCTGGGTTACACCAACGACGATGTGGTGTCCAGCGACTTCATCGGCGATGCCCACACCTCTATCTTCGACGAAAAAGGAGGTATCCAGCTAAGCCCCACCTTCGTGAAAGTACTCTCTTGGTACGACAACGAATGGGCTTTCTCGGTGAAACTACTCGACTTGGTTGCTCACATGGCAAAAGTAAACGGGTAATAATTATCCCGTTGCAACGTATAAAAAACGCTTTCCATATTGGAAGGCGTTTTTTTTGGCACGTGCAAGCCGGCATTTCGTCCCCGCCCGTGCGGTACCAAAAAGAGACCACCCCATGACGGGGCAGTCTCTTGCTGTTCCATGAAGGTTTTTAGCTTCTT
>JBBACU010000240.1:0-4097 GCA_041656815.1 Proteiniphilum sp. | reverse complement strand
TCCTCGTGTTGCAACGCCAGCAGGTAGGCCGGTTCGTTGGGAATAAACAGCATCACGAAGTCGAGGGAATCGGCGTGCTCGTGGTACTGCTTACGGCTTAGCTCGTCGATGTGTTTCCGTACCGATCGCAGGTGGTCCCGAAGGTACTGCTTCTGCTCCACGGGGTCGTCGCTGCTCATGTAGGTAACGTACGCGGTCAGCGACACCTTGGAGTCGACAATCACCTTCCGGTCGTCGGGATACGAGACAATCACGTCGGGCTGCATCCGTGCCCCCTCCTCGTTCTTGTGGTAATTGCCATCGATATCCTTCAGGAACTCTTGCACGAAATACTCCCTCCCCTTGGTCAATCCCGACCGTTCCAGTATATTTTCAAGGATCACCTGTCCCCAGTCGCCCTGCATCTTGGGGTTCCACTTGAGGGCATTGGTGAGGTTATTGGCCTCGGTGCTCAGCCGGTCGTTCAGCTCCCGCAGGTTCTTCACCTCCTGCCCCAGCGAGAAGCGCTCCTTTGCTTCGGTGAGGTACACTTCCTCCACCTTCTTTCGGAACGAGTCGATGTTCTCGCCGAACGGCTTCAGGATGCTGTCCATGTTATCCTTGTTGAGGCGGGTGAATCGCTCGGTTTTCTCTTCGAGGATTCTGGTGGCGATCTGTTCGAACTCCAGGTTGAAGCGCTCCCTCAGCTCCTCCACCTCTTTTTTCTGGATCTCCAGCTTCTCCTTGGCAATCGCGAGCTCAACGGTCAGCGACGCGTTGTCGCGGGTGGCCGCCTCGTGAATGCTTTTGGAGACCGTGCGCGATCGCGCCCAAAGCGTGGCAATGACCCACGAGACGACGCCCACCGCCAGGCAACCGGAAACAAGGTAGAGAGGGTTGCTCATGAAAAGGCTCTCCTATTTGATGTTGCGCAACACGTGTCCCATCCGCTTCTTCTTGGTCTCCATGTAGAAGTGGTTGTACTTGTTGGGAGAGATCTCCAGCGGCACGTTCTCCACCACCTCCAGCCCGTAGGACTCGAGCCCGATCCGTTTCTTGGGATTGTTGGTCATGAGCCGCATCTTTTTCACCCCGAGGCTGCGCAGGATCTGTGCTCCCACCCCGTAGTCTCTTTCGTCGGCCTGGTACCCCAAGTGCAGGTTGGCATCCACGGTGTCGTACCCCTGCTCTTGCAGCTTGTACGCCTCCGCCTTGGCCATCAGCCCGATCCCTCGTCCCTCTTGGTTGAGGTAAACGAGCACCCCTTTCTCCTCTTTCTCGATCAGCTCCAGTGCCTTGTGCAGCTGCTCGCCACACTCGCACCGCATCGACCCGAAGATGTCGCCGGTGACGCAGGAGGAGTGCACGCGCACCAAGATGGGCTCGTCATCATGCCACTCCCCTTTTATCAGCGCCACGTGCTCGTGTCCCGTCGCTTTTTGCAGGAACGGGATCATCATGAAGGTGCCGTACTCGGTTGGAAGGTGCACCGCTTCGCCGCGCTCTATGAGCGACTCGGTTTTCAGGCGGTACTTGATCAGGTCGGCCACCGAAACGATCTTCAGGCCGAACTCCTTCGACATCTCCATCAGTTGCGGCAGCCGGGCCATGGAGCCGTCTTCGTTCTTGATCTCGGCGAGTGCTCCCGCCGGGAAGAGTCCCGCCAACCGCGCGAAATCGATGGTCGCCTCGGTATGCCCGGCCCGTCGCAGCACCCCTTTCGATTGTGCCCTGAGCGGGAAGATGTGTCCGGGGCGGCCGAAGTCTTCCGGCGCGGTCTCTTCGCGGGTGAGCGCCAAGATGGTTTGTGCCCGGTCGTACGCCGAGATGCCGGTGGTACACCCGTGCGTGAGCAGGTCGATGGAGACCGTGAACGGAGTCGCGTGGATAGACGTGTTGTGGGTGACCATCATGGGGAGCTCCAGCTCTTCGGCACGCTCTTTTGTGATGGGCGCGCAGATAAGCCCCCGGGCGTGGGTCTCCATGAAGTTGATTTTCTCGGGCGTGATGCATTCCGCCGCGATAATCAGGTCGCCCTCGTTTTCCCGATCCTCGTCGTCGACCACGATGATAAAATGGCCTTCTCGAATGGCTTCGATGGCCTCCTCGATCGTGTCTAATTTAAATTTTTTCTCCATAATATGATGAATCTGTTTTATGCTGTTGCTGTATGGGCCGGCTCTTTGCCATTGCCTATCACTTCGTTTAACTCGCCGCTCAACCGCTGCACGTTCTTGAGGTCGTTACTGATCCTCAACTCGAACGGGAGCGAGAGCAGCCGTAAAACAATCCCCGCGGGGAGCAAGTACATGCTCACCCGGGCCAGGGTGGAGCCCGCTTTGAACGGCCGCACGCCGTAAATCAATACCGGGAACTCTTCCGCTTTTGCCAGCACCTCCCGCCGTCGCGAGTTAGAGAGCTGGCTCAGGATGTTATCCAGCGATCCCTTTATGGACCGTAAACGGGTGTCGTACCCTTCGTCCATCCAGTAATCCCTGTAACTCATGGGATTGTATTTTTCCAGGAACGAGGCGGCCTCCTCCGTCAAATCTTGCAACCCCTCCTTGATTTCGTCGTACCGGGGGTGTTCTATCACCACGCTTTTCACCGTGTAGCTCCGTTTCTCCCGGATGAAGAGGAGCCGTTTAAAGAAGTTCGTGTAGGTATCGGCGTTCATGATAACCGAGTCGTTGATTGCCTTGTAGGTAAGAAAGACTCCCACCGGAAGCAATACCAGCGAGCTGAACCACATCCCAAACCAGTGCATCCACACGCCATCGCGCGTCATCTTGTATCCCACGTTATCCAGGATATAGTAGATGATGAACAGGATCACCGATATCACGATGGGCGTGCCCAGCCCTCCTTTCCGGACGATGGACCCGAGCGGGGCGCCGATAAAGAAGAACACCAGGCAAGTAAACGGGATGGTAAACTTGCGGTGCCATTCTACCCAGTGGCGGTTGATGGTTCTGCGCGTGGTGGTTTTATTGAGCGACCGGAACAGGAACTCGTTGCTGTTGTTGTCTGCTTTCATGAACGCGTTCTGCAGGATGGTTGATTGTTCGCCCAATGACTTCGATTGAAGCAGCGTGTCGGGCCGGGGCACCTCCACGGGTGCTTGCAGGGCAACCCTTACCAGGGAGTCCTTTTGGTCTGCCGGGTAGCTGTTCCGGAAGGAGAGGTAGGAGTAATTCTTCATCATCTTCCGGTCCACGATGTTCACGCTATCGAGGATGATGCGCATGGAATCGATGGACTCCCCTAACGCGGAGAGGTTCTTGGAGACGTAGTTGCTCGTGGAGCTCCCCTCGATCATCTGTTCGTCCATCCGGGTGAAGTTGGCATCGTAGGGGATCATCATGGTCTTCACCATGAAGTTCTCCCGGGCATACGGCACGAAGTCTTGGCTCTGGCCGCGCCTTCTTTCTCCTTGCTGGAAGTTTTGAAACTGCTGCCCGCTGTACATGGTGAAGATGAGCATCGTCTTATCTTCGGTCATGCTCATTTGTGCCGAATCGCAAACGATCACCGCCATGTTATTGAAGCCGCTTGCCACGTCGTAGATCAGCACGTCGTAGAGCATCCCGGTTTCCTGGTTTTTCTTCTCCACGTAGAGGTTATAGCCATCGATCTCCTTGTAGAACACGCCTTGCGGCACGTCCAGCTCGGGCGATGCCTGGCGTATCGAGATCAGGAGCGTGTAGAACTTGGTTTGTATCTTGGGGATGGCGTTATTTTGAAAGAAGAAGGCTCCCACCGCGATGAAAGCGATAAGGATAATGAGTGGTTTCATCGTCTTTAGCAAGGGGATCCCGGCCGATTTTATGGCCAGCAGCTCCAAGTCCTCTCCCAAGTTCCCGAACACCATGAGCGAGGCCAGCAAGATCGCCAGCGGGAGCGCCAGGGGGATCAGGTTCAACGCGGCGTACAAGAACATCTCTCCCAGCACGCCAATTCCTAATCCTTTCCCTACCATGTCTTCCACGTATTTCCACAGGAACTGCATCAACACGAGGAACAGGCATATCGCGAACGTCATCAAGAAAAGCGGGATGAAAGTCTTTAAAATATAGCCGTATAATTCTTTTATGTGGAAGTATTTTCTCATCGACTCT
>JBBACU010000239.1:0-4128 GCA_041656815.1 Proteiniphilum sp. | reverse complement strand
GGCGATATAGCATAAGCACCGCTCTGCCAAATTAATCCAGACTCGTAAGCCAGGTCTTGAGGCACGTACGCGCTCGCGTCGAAGGGTGTCACCTCCACAGTAAGAACATTTTCGAATAAAACCGGGGCATTCACCACGGGATTATTCACTTTGACCGACAATGAATACGAGCCCGTCGCTAACTGATGGTCCTTTGGTAAAGATACACGTCCATTTTCTGCATTAATTTGGAAATACCCGTGGTTGTTCTCCAATTCAAAGGTCAGGGGTCCCGTGCCGATCACGCTCGGCACCTGCGTGCTAAATGACTCATATTCAGCAACCGTAATAAGTTCCTCGTTGTATACTAAATCCGACGGTTCAAAAAGTGGAGGATTCTCGTCGTATGGAAGCTTTGAGCACGCACTCATTACAATTAATAATGCTATTGCAATGCTATACTTATTTACACTCATATCAAAAATATTTTTTTATTAACAATTAGTTTCTTATCACCTACTCTCTGGAACATCACCTACTTTGTGAAGTAGGCTTAATTGCTCGTTACGATAGAGTTAAATGCATCCAAAAAATAGGGATGGGCGTGATGACTCCCCTGCTGATCAAGTTGGACGGTTCTGTTTAAAAACAGGCCATTCAATATCCAAGGATCGGTATTTTGGTTAAATGACTGGCTCTGCGGGTACGATTGCCTGATAGCATAGGTAGCGATATAAACTTTAGGATAATCCTCTTCAAACAGTTGAAAGCATTCTTGTAAATAGTTCCTCCTGTTATAAAGATAGGGGCTCATTTCGATGAAGTCTGTCCACTCTTCAATCGGCACGGGATTTTGCAAGGCATAATCAATGTATTGATAGTTTCTCCAACCGGCATTCACGTGAGGGTATTTATTAGCAAAATTGGCAGAAACGGCTTGGCCGTTGTTTGCTCTCCAATGCCTCATAAGGGAAAACTCGGTTATCAAGATGCGTTGATCGTCCCGCAGCTTATCGTAACAGTGATCCAGTGATACAATTAAATCGTTTTGGGTACCATGATGAATATGCAGGTCGATGCCAGAAATCCACTCCGTTTCCACGGACCAGTTTAATAAAGCGGTCGATGCCGGTGTCACGAATTGGCTTTCGTAGAAGTTATTAAACGCACCCATGAAAAGAGGAACCTCGTTATTCGGCTGCTTTAGACGAAACTCTCTAATATTTTCGGCCAAGGAGATGTAAAAATCGACCAAACGTTGATCGCGTTCTCCCACGGGTGTTTCAATAAACGGCTCGTTACCCACTACCACTATATCCGTCACGCTCCATGTATATAGCAGCATTTTGCGAGCAAATTCATTGTAGTCCTTCATCAGCTGACTATTCACGGGGGGCAGGCTCATATCACGTGTCCTGAAATCCCATTTGAAACTCATTATGGTAGAGTAACCTTTTCTCTTCAAGGCGATGTATTCCTTGTATTCGTCACTATTCCTGAAATTCTCAATGTTGGGATAGTACTTTAGCACGTCGAAGAAAACTCTTATCCACTTTGTTCCCGAGCGTTCCACATCCTCATCAACAATATGCAAAATTTGTTCATTAAAGTTGATACCAAAGGTGGTAGGATCATTTAATTCAATCCGAGGATCAACCGGGTCCTTATTGCCGTTTGAATCATCCGGGATCCTTTCATCCGGGGAACACCCTCCATACAATAAAGCACATATAACTAAATAAAATATCATTTTAATCTTGACCATTTCTTTAAACCTGTTTAAATTGTAATATACTGTTTGAGCTTACAATAGTACTCGCTATTTTATCTTAACTCGAGGCTCCAGATTGCAAGCTCAAGACAGTATCTCTATTGATATCCTTCTCTCTGCTCGAGAGCAGGGTTAGCATCTACTTCCGCTCTAGGATACGGGAAGAAGTTCTGCTTCTCGGAGGTAGTCAATCCTCGCTCTTCCGCGTACTCTAAGAACTTACCGTGCCTGATTAAGTCTTCCCGACGTTTTCCCTCGGAGAAAAATTCCCAACCACGTTCTTCTAAAATCAAGTCCCTGAAGCTATCACGATCACCTACATCGGCCAAGGTATACAGGGGCACTTTAGCTCTATCCCTCACGAGGTTTATTAGATCGATTGATTCCTGTATTGGCCCTTCCAGTTCGTTCAGCGCTTCCGCCCTGCAAAGCAAGATGTCCGCGTAACGAATATAGGGAATATCTGTACCGCAAAAGTCTCCCACTTGGTCCTTGTCGAAATACTTGAGGCTACGGCTGTTATCAGGCGTGGTCCGCAAATTAACCAACTCTCCCGAAGCATTGTAATAGTTTTCGATAATAGCTTTCTTCCTACTATCGTTCGGATTAAACGAGTCCACAAAATCATCCCTCATCGTGAATTGAGTAGCCCAGTTGGCCATTGCCGAGGTCCACGTGAACTCGGGAATATTATTCGCCCTCCTGAATCCAGGGGGGAAAGCCCCGTTTTGATAATTGTTATGGTAACCTTGTTGATTGGTCAATGACCAAGAAACGATCATCTCCTTGTTGGCTGGATTATTTTGAGGCTCGTTCTCTATGAAAAACAGTGCGCGATAATCGGGATATAACTCGTAATAGTTCAGGTCCTCCAGTAGCCGGGTGGCATCCAACACCTTGCTCCATTGTTTGGTATTCATGAAAAATTTCGTGAGCGTTGCATACGCGTGCCCTTTTGTAGCCCGGGTAAACTGAGTTTGCTCTGTCGGCAATAGTAAATCCTCGGCAGCTTCCAAGAGTTCCTCTTCAATAAATGTCCTAAACTGTTCTTCTGTGGGGAGGGATAGTTCTTTAGGTTGAACCGTTAAATCGTTGGTCGTTCTCAATGGGACAAGGCCAAAATACTTGTACATGTAAACATATTCAAAAGCTCTGATATAACGAGCTTCCGCTGTAACCAACTTTTTAAAATCTTCGTCTACATTTGAATTTTCAATGTTATCCAACAAGGCATTGGCATTCCTTATCGCCCTATACCTTGGGGCCCAAAAAATATTCCCAAATTGTCCCGTTGACTCATCCCAGTTAAAGTCGAGAAAGGGTGTCATTTCTCGTTCAACCGCTCCTACACGCACGAAGCCAATATCCGTGGTCACTTCGTTAATTAGCACCTCGTCTCTTATGGGAGGCCCCCTGTTGTACTCGAAGTACGCGGAGAATAGTAGAGCCTCTAATCCATCTTCTGTTTGTAACGCGTTATCCGGAGAAAACTCATCCACGGGTGGCAAATCTAACATGCTCTCGCAGGAAATCGAGAACACCAATAGTATTGCTCCTAAAATTCGACTAAATATATTGATTCTCATAATGATATTTTTTTTAAAATTCAACATTTACTCCTACCATGTATGTACGCGGGAGAGGATAAGCGTTAAAGTCCACCGCTGACGTGTTGCTGCTGCTCGCGTTTGCCCCGGGGTCCGTTCCCAGGTAATCCGTAATAGTAAACAGGTTCTGCACCGTCACGTACAACGATAAGTTGCTCACGCTTCTAATTATACTGGGTGGGAAGTCATATCCCAGCCTGACTGATTGTAGTCTTATGTACGAGGCATCCTCCACCGTGAGAGTATTAATCAAGGCACTGCTTCCCCCCGAAGCCAATGGATTAACGAAAGAAGGATACTTGTTGGAGGGGTTTTCGGGAGTCCACCGATTTAACAAGGGTTCAGCGATCCGGTTTTGCCTGAAATTATTAGGGAACATCGAGTTGGCCAAGTTTGCATTTAGCTTGTCGATCCCATGCACGCCTTGCATGAAAACATCGAACGTGAAATTTTTCACTCTCAAGCTACTTGTCAGCCCCCACGTGAAATCGGGGATAGGGTCGCCAATAATCGCTCGGTCGTTGCCATCGATTATTCGATCTCCATTAAGGTCTCTAAACTTGATGTCCCCTGGGCTCACGTTGTAGTCTATAGCACTAAAATCATCCCATTCTTGCCAAACACCATCCACTATATATCCATAATAAGATTCCAATGGCTTACCCGGTGTAATAATTGAGAAGCCCGGGATTTGAGCGAACTCCCCTCGTATTATATCTCCACGATCACCGATATCGGTCACTTTATTCCTCAAGGTAGACATGTTTCCCG
>JBBACU010000238.1:0-4136 GCA_041656815.1 Proteiniphilum sp. | reverse complement strand
AGCGATACAAGTTGATGCATTTCTACAAAGAAGGGATCTGGGAACTGTACGATCTGGAGACCGACCCCACCGAGATGCAGAACATCTATGGCAAGAAAGGGACCGAACGAATTACGCGGGAACTGAAACTGGAACTGGCCCGGCTCCAAAACCTGTACAAGGTGCCGGAAGAGTACCGGTAGTTGATGTGATGATTAATGTGCCAATATGCCAATGTGCCAATGTGCTAATGTGCCAATGTGCCAATGTGCCAATGTGCTAATGTGCCAAAATTATAAATTATGTGCAAGAAAAATATCTCCCTCCCGGCCGCGATCATCGCGCTACTGCTTTCTTTCAGCTTCATCGCGCTTATGATCTCCTGCAGCCGGCCGGACCGGCCGGATCGGAAGGTGCCCCCGGAGCGGATTAACCGTCAGAGCACCTACTGCAACCCCGTGGACATCGACTACACCTACATGTCACACTACCGGGCAGAGAGGGATGTTTCCTACCGCTCGGGGGCCGACCCGGCGATTGTCAATTTCAATGGGAAGTATTACCTGTTCGTGACCCGCTCCCACGGGTACTGGGTATCGGAAGACATGGGAAACTGGCGGTTTATCCGTCCCCAGAACTGGTACTTTAGCGGCTCCAACGCCCCCGCGGCAGCGGTGAGAGACGGGAAGATCATCGCCTATGGCGACCCCTCCGGGCGAGGGCCAATCATTGAGACGGATAACCCGGAACTGGGCGACTGGCAGACCAACTACGCGGTGTTGAACCCTCCCGGGGGAATACAAGACCCCAACCTCTTCGTGGATACCGACGGGCGGGTTTACCTCTACGAGGAGTCGTCCAACCTTTGGCCCATCCGGGGAGTAGAGCTGGATCCCGATAATTACTATATTCCCATCGGGGAGCAAGTGGATCTTTTCAACCTCGACCCCGAAAATCACGGGTGGGAACGGTTCGGACAAGACCATCGCTCCGACGTGGCCCCTTTTATCGAGGGCCCTTGGATGGTGAAGCACGACAGCACCTATTACCTGATGTACGGTGCCCCCGGCACGCAGTGGAACGTGTATGCCGACGGGGTCTACACCTCCGACAGCCCGCTGGGCCCATTCACGTACGCCCCGTACAACCCGGTAGCCTATAAGCCGGGCGGTTTCCTCAACGGCGCGGGCCACGGCAGCGCGGTAATGGATAACAACGGCAACCACTGGCACTTCTCGACCATGGCCATCTCGGTGAACTTCAAGTTCGAACGGAGGATAGGCATGTATCCCGCCGGCTTCGAGGAGAACGGGCAGATGTATGTCAATACCGCCTACGGCGATTACCCGCATTACCTCCCCGATACCAAGGTGGAGGATCACAAGCACCGCTTTACCGGTTGGATGTTACTATCCAAGGACAAACCGGTGAAGACCAACTCGGTGCTAACCGGGGTTGCGCGCAACGTGGCCGACGAGCACGAAACCGGGAATATGCCGGAACAGGAGGCGGACGACTATTCCATCGAGATGATCAACGACGAGAACATACGGACGCTCTGGGTAGCCGAAAGCAACAGCGACTCCATCTGGTTCGAGATGGACCTGGGGCGAGAGATGACCATCAACGCGTTTCAACTCAATTACCAAGATTTTAACGCGAACATATTCGGGAAACCGGATACCTTGCGGCAACAGTTCGTGATTGAGCTATCGAACGACGGTGAACGATGGGAAACGGTGGTCGACTTCTCCGACAACCAAGAAGACCGCCCGCATGCCTATATCGAACTGGAGACACCGGCAATGGGGAGGTACATCAAGTTCAGCAACACCTATTTTCCCAACCGATACCTGGCCATTGGCGAATTCAGGGTGTTCGGCAACGGCAACGGGGAGCAGCCTGCAACACCCGGGGCCTTCACCGTGGAGCGACAAGCCGATACCCGCAACGCGGATATCGCGTGGGATGGCGTGGAAAATGCCATGGGGTACGTGCTCTACTGGGGGATAGAGCCCGACAAACTGAACAACTCGGCAATGATCTACAACGACACCTCGTACGAACTGCGAGCCCTAACCAAAGGACAGGGCTATTACCTGGCTATCGAAGCGTTCAACGAGAACGGTATCTCTTCCCTAACAGAAATAATTCATATCGAGTGATCGAGGACCTGCAGTAGCCCCCACACCCTCTCGCAAGGACTTCCCCGCATTTTATAGAATCTTAAGACTCCATTGCTGAAGTTATCACTATTTTTGTCAATCACAAAAGCATAATAGAAGCATGAGCGATAAGATTCAAGAGGTGAATGCCGCCCACCGTGCCACCCTGATGGATACGCTGGGGATCACCTTCACCCACTTGTCCCCCGGCCGCGCAGAGGCGGTGATGCCGGTAGAAAAACGGGTATGCCAGCCCTTCGGGCTGCTGCACGGCGGCGCCTCGTTGGCGCTGGCCGAATCGGTGGCGGGGCAAGGGTCATTGGCCGTGTGCGAGCCCGATGAAATTCCCGTTGGCGTGCAGGTAAGCGGCAACCATCTCTCTTCCGTGAAAGAGGGGGACAGGATACATGCCATTGGAACACTCCTGCACAAAGGACGTTCCACCCATGTATGGAACGTGGATATCCGCGCGTCCGGCGGCAAACTGATTTCATCGGTGCGGGTGGTGAACAACTTGGTGAAGAAGAGATGACGGACCGGGACAATTATCAACTGCTGGACGCATTGATCGGGCAGGATGCAAGCTTTGCCCTTTTCCGGTTACCGGATGAAACCGCCCCTCGCTTTGTGATGCAGTTATCCGGGAGCCCCACGCTTGTTAACGACATAGAGGCACTCGACGGGCAGCATGGTTTCGTGATCGCCCCTTTCCGGGTCTCCGCCGAGTCGCCGGTCATCGTGATACGACCCGACTGCACGGATATCTCCGAAGTGATGACCTCTTCGCTGGAAAAACGGCCCGTGAAGTCCGGCAAAGTCCTCGCGAGAAAACAGGGAAAAAGTAACAAAGCCGATTACTACCGGGTATTCCGGGAATTCCATCGCCCCTTGCTCACCGGGGAGATAAAAAAAGTGATCCTTTCGAGAAGAAAGAAGGTCGACAGGCAGGAAGGGTTCTCCCCGGGACGTGCCTTTTTCAAGGCCATGGAGAAGTACCCAAATTCCTGCGTGTTCCTGTTCCACACGCCCCAGAGCGGGACTTGGTTGGGGAGCACGCCCGAGAAACTCCTGACGGGCTCGGGAAACCTGTGGCAGACAGTGGCACTGGCCGGAACACGGTATCCGCATTCAGGAAGTGTTTCGTGGGACGACAAAAACCTCCGAGAGCAGCACTTGGTCACCTCTTACCTCCTGCATCAACTCTCTTCCTTCCACATCACCCCCGAGATAAACGGCCCTTATACAGTCAGGGCGGGTAACCTTGCCCATTTGCGGACCGATTTTCTCTTCTCCCTGCCCGACACTTCTGTCATCGGGTCATTGCTGAAGGCGCTTCATCCCACCCCGGCGGTATCGGGACTCCCCAAGGAGGACGCTTTTCGGTTTATTCAAGAACATGAAGGGTACGATCGGCGTTATTACACCGGGTTCCTCGGCATGCTGGAACCAACCGGCGAGACAAACATATACGTGAACCTCCGATGCATGGAAATTGGGGAGAGTTCCCTTACGTTGTTTGCCGGCAGCGGTCTGCTCGCCTCTTCTACCTGCAAGGAGGAGTGGCGGGAAACAGAGCAAAAGCTCAAGACCATGGCGAGCATCATTAATTAAGAGGCGAACTTTCGCGAATGATTTTACAGCTAAATATAAAGACATATAGCTATTTCGTGGGCACCCGTCCGATGAAACAGGCATGATCTGATAAGCTGTTTGAGCGCAGCGAGTTATTTATCAGATAGCCTATGAATCGATAACGGGTCACGAAATAGTGGAAGTCGAGATATTTAGCTGTAAACACGATACAAGTAAAATTTGAATTAAGAGGCGACGATGTATTCAGAGAAGAGAAGCGTTTTACAACTGGTGGCGTTGCTTAAAGCACACGGGATCACGGACATCGTGTTAAGCCCCGGCTCGCGTAACGCCCCGTTAATCCATTCCCTGGCAACGGACAAGGACTTCACCTGCTACAGCATCGTGGACGAACGAAGC
>JBBACU010000237.1:0-4150 GCA_041656815.1 Proteiniphilum sp. | reverse complement strand
GTCGAATACCCTAATATAACCGTTTTCATCTTTTTCAATCCCGTCGAAAAGTTCCACGAAATCAAGCGTGGGACAATTTCCGGCAGAATAACCGTTCGGTCCCATCATCTGTTGCGGGATGTTGTACGAGTCGTATCCATGTGCAGAGTGAGGATATTGATATTCCTTGATATAAATATTTTCGGGACTATCGAGGTCAAAAAACATATCCACCATGTTCTGGTATTGCGATGTTGGATCGTTGGCCACCCATCTTTTCCTGTACAAGGAAAATCGATTGGATTTCATGATTTCACGGGAAGCGTTATACGATTCACGTAAATATCTCACGGATGCAGCTTGTGCCGTTGATGGATCAAACCCGATAACCCGTACGCCGGTTTTCTGTCCGAATCCTGTTCGCTGGTTGTATTTGGCAACCGTTCCGGCAAACAGCATGGCTTCGGATTTGAATCCCAACGCGACGAATTTGTTGGAATAACCGCGTTTCGGGCTGGTTTCCCTCAAAAGGGAAATAGCCATGTCATAATCACTCAACACCTGGTCCCACGTTTCCTCTTCGGTCGATCGGGGTATTTCGAGTGCTTCCATCGGGTTTTCCGGGTATTTCAGCACTTCAAGCACCAGGGGCATTCCGCCATAACGTTTGGCTAAGGCATAGAACACCATGGCACGAGCAAAATACGCCTCGCCAAGGTAATGGTTATAGAGGCTCTCGTCGGAGAAATTCGATTTGTACTCGGGGAACCTTTCCAATAAAAGATTGGCATCCCGGAGCAGTTCAAACGCCCTGGTCCAGTACTCGCCATTTCGCGAAGCCCCTTCGCGGGTCATAGCCGCACCGGCGTCGCGGCCGATGGAAGAACCCTCGTTAGTTCCCGGCGTTACCAACCAGTCATCAAAAAACTGGCGATTTGGTGAATACTTGAAATCCTCGAAAGGCATTTGGCTGTACATTCGAGCTATATAAACATCCATTCCTTCGCTCGATGAAAACAGGTCCTGTTCTCCCAGTCTATTCATGGGGGGTATATCCAAATCCATGCACGCGGTAAACATACCGCTGAAGATGATGATGGCGGATAGTATACAATATTTTATTTTCATTTCTCGTTCGTTTTAAAATGTAACATTCAGTCCAATAGAATAGGTTTTATTCAACGGATAAAGATAACCCCAGGATTCGTCGGTGTGCTCCGGGTCCACGTGTTTCACTTTGGTTATGGTGAGGAGGTTGTAGGCGTTGAAAAAGACACGTAGATTCTGTAAATCCTTGTACGGGATACTGTAGCCTAATTCAAGAGTTTTCAATCGGAGATAAGCCCCGTCTTCGACATTGAACGATGAATTCGCGTCCGGAAGATTTCCGGTGTAGGCAAAATGTCCCCTTATCCACTGGGTAGCGGGGTTCCATGGATCTGCTGCCGGGTCGGCCGGACGCCACCGGTTCATGAATTGCACCATGGCACTTGAATTGTCGTTGCCCCAAAGCGGTTCACGGAGTTGTTCGCCGTAGATTATCGAAGTCATCGCGGAACCTTGGAAATTCATTGATAAATCGAAGCTTCTCCATGAAGCACTCGTGCTAAGTCCAAAGTTCAGGTAGGGCGTGCCGCTGTATCGAATAGGATAGCGGTCGAGGTCGTTAATTTCCCCATCGCCGTTCCAATCCTCGTAAATAAAATTTCCGGGAACTGTTGTTCGGCCGTAGTAGACAGGTGAATTCCAGATGTCTTCCCACGACTCGTACCTGCCCACCACGTTAAGACCGCGATGAATACCTTGCAGGCGGTCATTTTGATTATCCCACCAGTTATTCCACGAACTGTTGCTCGGTGAGCGTTCCACGTACAGGCGTTTGTAGCGAGTGAGTGAGACATGCCCCCTTAGATTGTAACGCAAATCGTTAATCCTGTTTCGGTGAGACAATTCCAATTCCATTCCGAAATGCTTATCGCTGTTTATGTTTTCCTGCGGCATACTGGCGCCCACCACCGTTGGAAGCGTCGAACTCCTCGTGGCTAACAGGCCATCGCGACGCCGGGTGAAAAGGTTGTAAGTGACTCCCAGTAACCCGTGCCACGCTTCGATGTCCACACCCACTTCATACGTGTTATTTTCCGTCCAGGTGATCGCCGTGTTGGGAATGCCCGTGTTCGTGGCGCTTGCTATGAAGTTACCATTAAAGACATACCCGCCGTTAAAGTTTCGCCTATCGTTGCTGGAAGGATAGGTGTATCCGGTAAGAAACTGGTAGGCCAATGCCCCGTCATGTCCTGTTTGACCATACGAGCCCCTGATTTTAAACTCGTTCATAAATGACAGCGGTGAACTTTTAAAGAAGTCTTCTTCCGAAACACGCCACGCGGCCTGGATAGAGGGGAAAAACCCCCATTGTTTTCTGGAAGTAAACCGTGAAGAACCGTCGTTACGGAAAAGAAAATCGAGAATGTATTTGTCCGCGAAAGAATAGTTTAACCTACCGGCTAACGACTCGTACGCGTATTCGTACAGATTAGACGAACTTGTACTCATGTAGCCTAGCTGATTTTCCCCAACGCCCGCGAACAGGTGGTCAAGCGGGAAAGCCAATTCGCGGAAGGCGTAGAAGTTGTCGCCGTTGCGTTTTTGCGTTTCCCATACCAGTAAAGCCGAAACCCGATGACTGCCGAATATACGGTTATAGTCCAATTGTGCTTGGGTGAGAACCTGGTTTTTCGAAAAGTTCTCCCTGCGAATCGTACTGGGTGATTGCCTCGTCCATTGCTGGTAGGTACCGGAAGCTTCATCGTACCGGAACTGGTCGTATGCTCTATTGAATATTTTATTGTCATCCATCGTGAAGTCATAGCTGAACAATCCTCTTAATTCCAATCCCTGGATGCCCGGTACCTGGTATTTCAAACTTGCCGACGAACGAAAGAGCTTTTTCCCAGCCCTCCTATACCCGGTTACGTCTTTCATCATCATTGGAAGCGGGTTTTCACCCTCTATCAAGCCATGAAAAAACATCGTTTCCTCGGGGTCGGCATAGGCAGGAATGTGTGAGCCTTGCCTCCAAAAAGTACGTATGATCCAGTGTGATTCCTGTGTGGATCTTTCTTGTTGGTCCATTGTACCGCTCAGGTTCAAATCAAAAGTCAGTCGGTCGGTAATCTTTGTCGAGATATTCGAGCGAAGGTTATACTTGTTGTAAGCCAGGTCGCCCGCTTTAAAAAATCCTTCCTGATACAAGTAACCCATCCCTATAAAATAGTTGGTTCGGTCATTGCCCCCGGTCGCGCTCAGGTTGTGCTGTGTTTGTGGCGACCATGGTGCAAAGACCAATGAATACCAGTCCGTACTTTGTCTCGTACCGTTTCGGTATGCTTCAAAATCTGCCTCCGAAAAAATTCTTGTCCCGCCGTTCACATTATTCATAGCCCTTTCGTTGCGGAGCGTCATGTAGTCAATCGCATCAACGGTAGCAGGCAACCCCGATGGTACCTGAAATGTATACGATCCGGAATACGTTAATTTGGGCAAACCTTCTGGCGTTCCACGCCTTGTAGTAACCAACACCACGCCGTTTCCCGCTCGCACCCCATAGATAGCGGCAGAGCCGTCTTTCAATACCGAAATGTCGTCTATATCATTCGGATCCAATCGTTGAAAGTCTTCCATGGTGCGGGGGATACCGTCTATAACAACCAAGGGATCGCCCATACCGCGAATGTCCATGGCGTTTTTGAACGCGCCGGGCTCAGCCGTTATTTGGTGGACACGTACACCGGGCATCCTACCGGTAAGCATGTTCTGGGCGTTTTCGTTACGGGTTATTATCATATCATCCCCTTTGAGGTTGGCAACAGACCCCGTTAGGGTTACTTTCCTTTGTACGCCATATCCTACAACCACCACTTCCTCTAATGCTTGTGTATCCTCTTCCAAGATGATTCTAAAGGTGTTTTGTCCTGATGTATTAATGTCTTGTGGTAAGTACCCGATATAAGAAATGTGGAGCACAGCATTCTCGTCTACTTGTAACGAAAAATTTCCATCTATATCCGTTACCGTGCCGTTCGTGGTACCTCTTTCTATAATATTGGCCCCGATAATGGGCTCGCCATTTTTATCAAAAATCCTTCCGACAACCTGTCTCTTTTGTTGT
>JBBACU010000236.1:0-4164 GCA_041656815.1 Proteiniphilum sp. | reverse complement strand
TGCAGGGCGAAGCGGCAGAAGAGACATGGCGCTTCGTGCAACCCATCCTCGATTACTGGGAGAACGATAAAGAGGCACCCCTCCACGGTTACCCGGCGGGGTCATGGGGACCCGACGTGGCGGACGACCTGATAGAGGGAAAGGAAAACACGTGGCGCTACCCCTGCAAGAACCTCGCGGAGGACGGCATTTACTGCGAGCTGTAAACCACTGACAACCAAAGAACACATAATAGGCAGACATAGGAGCCGAAAAACAATTGACACGCGGAAAATTTCAAAAAAAGATATGAACAAACAAGTATACGAGACCATGGACGACTTAACCCGGTCGTTCACCGACTGGTTTAAAGAACGGGTTGCCGAAAAAGAACAACTCACCATCGCTTTATCGGGCGGCTCCACGCCCAAGAAACTGTTCGATTACTGGGCATCATTGCCCGAAGGAGAGATCGATTGGACAAAGGTAACGTTCTTCTGGGGCGACGAACGGTGCGTGCCACCTACCGACGAGGAGAGCAATTACAGGATGACCCGCGAGCACCTGTTTGATTCCGCGCCGATTCCCAAAGAGAATATCTTCCGAATCCATGGCGAAAGCGACGCGGAAGCAGAGGCCGTAAGGTACGGCGCGTTGCTTGACCGGGAACTGGATTCAATAAACGGCACTCCCGCCTTTGACGTCATGATGCTGGGGATGGGAGACGACGGGCACACCGCGTCTATCTTCCCGCACGAGATGCCACTCTGGGATAGTGCGAAGAACTGCGTCGCGGCCACTCATCCGGTGAGCGGCCGGAAGCGTGTCAGCGTCACGGGTAATATCATCAACGCTTCCCGCCACGTGGTTTTTCTG
Organism: Proteiniphilum sp.; assembly: GCA_041656815.1. Lineage (GTDB taxonomy): Bacteria > Bacteroidota > Bacteroidia > Bacteroidales > Dysgonomonadaceae > Proteiniphilum. The sequence continues at coordinate 3,309 of JBBACU010000236.1, read as the reverse complement.
GTTACCGGGGAGAACAAGGCCGAAAAAGTAAAGGAGATCTTCGAGCATCCGGCGGAAGCACGAAAAAAATACCCCGCCGCGCGGGTGCAACCGGGCTCGGGGAATCTCATTTGGTTCCTGGATCAACAGGCGGCAGGGAAATTGAGTAACAAGTAAAAACTCAACCGGGGGGAGGAAGTTAAGCCAACATGGACAGTGTAAGCGTGGAGATGAGTCAGTATCCTTGGTAATTACCGGGTTGTCCTGATCTTGTATTCACAGGCCACCTTCCCTTTCTCCATGTTCGCGAGCTTGCTCTTGTTCATCCGCTTGCGCAGGGGAGAGACCTTGTCCACGAACAAGATACCGTCCAAGTGATCGTGCTCGTGCTGGATTACCCGTGCCGCATAGCCGGTGTACACCTCGTCGCGAGGCGTTAATTCCTCATCAAGGTACTTGATCCGTATTTCATCCTCCCGGGCCACCTTCTCGTGCACACCCGGGATGCTGAGGCATCCCTCTTCCAGCGCTACCATCTCGCCGCCGCGTTCCACGATGTGGGCGTTGATAAACACTTTCTTGAAATCTTTGAACTCGGGGCGCTGCTCGTCGGCAATCGGGGAAAGGTCCACCACGAAGACGCGGTCCTCCCGCCCCACTTGGGGCGCGGCGAGCCCTACCCCATCGGCGTTGTACATCGTCTCGAACATGTTCTCGATAAACTCGCTCAAGGCAGGGTAATTCTCCGGATCAATGTCTTGGGCCATCTTCCGCAGTACCGGCTGGCCATATATGTATATTGGTAAAATCATCTTATCATCAAATCGCTAAATCATCACATCACCACATCATCTCCTGCTTTCCATGTATCCTTGCAGAAGGATCGTGGCGCTGATCTCGTCGACCATTCCCTTATTTTGTCGATCTTTCTTTTTAAGGCCGGCATCGATCATCGTTTGCTGGGCCATTTTAGAGGTAAACCGTTCGTCGTAATATTCCACCGGAATGCGTGGATAAAGCTTTCTAAGCCTATTCACGAACGGTTCCACCCGCTTCATGTTCTCCGACGGCTCGTTGTTCATCTGCTTGGGTAGTCCCACGATGATACGCTCCACCTCCTCTTTCCGGAGATAATCGGCAAGGTAGTCGAACAACTTTGGCGTCTCCACCGTCGTCAGCCCGTTCGCGATGATCTGCAGCGGGTCGCTCACCGCCAGCCCGGTACGTTTTTTCCCGTAGTCGATAGAAAGAAGCCGTGCCATGCTTTATCAAGGAGTATCAAAAACCCGTTTACGCAACTCGAAGTCGGTGCCAAGGTACTTCTCCCGCACGATGGGGTTGGCAGCCAATTCCTCGGCGCTCCCTTGGAACAACACCTTCCCCTCGAACAGCAAGTAGGCGCGATCGGTAATACTGAGTGTCTCGTCCACGTTATGGTCGGTGATAAGGATACCGATGTTGCGGTACTTGAGCCGGGCCACGATCGACTGGATATCCTGCACGGCGATGGGGTCGATGCCCGCGAACGGCTCGTCCAGCATGATGAACTTCGGATCGATGGCCAGGCATCGGGCTATCTCCGCCCGGCGCCGTTCCCCACCCGAGAGCCGGTCCCCTTGGTTCTTTCGCACCTTCTCGAGGCCGAACTCATCGATCAAGCTCTCCAGCTTCTCTTTTTGCTCCTTGGGCGACTTATCGGTAAACTCCAACACCGACCGGATGTTATCCTCAACGGTCATCTTCCGGAAGATGGACGCCTCCTGTGCCAAGTAGCCAATGCCGTTTTGCGCCCGTTTATAAACCGGGTAGCGGGTAATATTCCGGTTGCCGATAAATATTTCGCCCTCGTTCGGAACGATCAGTCCCACCGTCATGTAAAAGGTGGTGGTCTTCCCCGCGCCGTTGGGGCCGAGCAAACCCACGATCTCGCCCTGCTTCACGTTGATGGAGACATGACTCACCACCGTCCGCTTACCGTATCGCTTTACCAAGTTTTCGGTACGCAGCATCAGCGGCTCGTGGCCATTAGACTCGTTGACCGAAGAAGCCGTTTGCTCCTCGATGCCGGTCGCGGTTGTCATATCATCTCTCGTTTCGTCCATGCGGGTCAGTTTTGTGCAAAGATAGTGAAAGCCGAGAGAAAAAACCAAGCTCGCTCGAGATTTTCCGGGGTGTGTTCTATGATTATGGAAGGGCATGAAAAAATCGCGCGTTATTTCTTCCGCGAAGGTGGGGTAAAATCATCTAGGGCAGGTTATATTTGCAAAAAAATGAAACAATATGCGATGGGAAACGAATTCGGGCCTCTTTTTGACACTTTTTTCCCTATTCTTGGTGTTTTGAGCCAGGATCACCAGAATGCAGATGCTACCCATGAGTCTCTACGAGTCAAGGGAGTCAAACGGGGCCATTTCTTTATCAAATTTGTTTGCCAACTCAGACATGAAAATTGACGGCATCACTTCAGACATGACGATAGAAAATTTGATTTTCGCAGCCTGTCGCGGGGGATGGCCCGCATCCTTAAAACCTGCTAATCCCGATGTGCAATTATTAATTGCCAAGGATTACGTAAACAGCATATGTAAAGTAGAAATATCTACCGTTGACAACACAATGCGAGACGAAACTTTAGCACGTCTTATCCTTCGAAGCTATGCACGCAACATCTCCACTCTTGCTAAAAAATCAAGCATGTTAAAGGATCTTCGAGCACAGCTAGGAACATTGGCAGAGAACACCTTCGACAGTTATGTCGTTGCACTCAAAAAACTCTTCGTGATACAAGACATCGAGTCATGGAGCCCATCAATACGATCAGCCACGGCAATACGAAGCAGTCAAAAAAGAGGCCTCGTAGACCCTTCTATTGCCGTTGCTGCTCTTGGACTTTCACCTGAAAGTTTGCAAATGGACTTGAAAACCTTTGGATTTATTTTCGAGAGTATGTGTATCCGCGATCTCAAAGCTTACTCTCAGACTCTCGGCAGCACGATCTCCTATTACCATGATCGATACGGCTTGGAAGCGGATGTGGTCTTACACTTGACCGATGGCAGGTACGCGTTGATAGAATTCAAGTTAGATGGTAAAGAGATTGAAGAGGGAGCTGCGCATCTACTCGAAATAAAGCGGTTGATAAACGAAGCCAACGGGTCAAAGGGACAAGCCAAGCTACGCGAACCCGACCTATTGATGATCATCACCGGAGGCCCCATTCTTCAAGAAGTTGAATATTGTCACTTCCGGAATACGCTTTCGAATATTTATAAACATTACGCACTCCGGTACCAAGTTCCTCCGATCGTCCGATTTGCGTAAACATTTGAG
>JBBACU010000235.1:0-4166 GCA_041656815.1 Proteiniphilum sp. | reverse complement strand
GGCTGTTTTCCATTCTTTATCTTGCGCGGACACGTGCGTTTGAAAAAGAAGAACACATGCCACGAGCATACCACGTGTGATTGTCGTATTCATCCAGTTGTTTTATTTTGGAGTGATCCACTTATTTTGGAGTTGGTCACCCGGTTATTGAAATTTTTTCGTCACTGATTTTTCCTTCACTATAGTAAAAATGCCGGGTTACCCATGCGGGAGCCCTACAACAAAATCATATATCCCATCAAAACGAGGGAGGCGACAGGTAAAGCGTGTTGCATAACCAGTCACACTCTTGTTCCTGCAGCGTTTTTACCTGTATGCCATATTTCTGAAACAAACTTTTAGTCTCATCATCCATCTCTGAAACATATACCAAACGAACATGCTTTCTCTGTAGGAAAAGAAGCAACTTCTCGGTAGAATCATGCATGTCCTTAACACATATCGTTTCCACCCGGGTAACCGTGTCACCATTATTCAGGTCGAAAATCACCAGCTCCTCTTTTTCACGCGTGATGTTGGTGAGCCTGGTCCCTGAAATAAAGAATGCTTTTCTTTTAATCATACTCCCTTTATATTTATATTCCGGTCGTTAATACTCTATATAGAGAACTTAGGATTCGATAAACAGATGAACTCGATCCCGAAAAACCCGGGCAAACAGCACCAGAAAGCAACCAGCCAATAATACGAGCAAACAAGTAAGCAAGTAAGCAAGTAAGTGAACACTCACTCGCGAATATACAACTGTTTTTTAAATACAGTTCTCGATTCGTCTTTTTTAACGCGTCTTTTCGTATTGTTAACGATACTCCTCCCTTATCCTAAAATGTTAAATTATTCCAAATACGCGCGGGTGTCGCCCAGGTGACGCTTATCCTCCTTTTCACGGGGTACCTTTGCTACAGGAACAAGAAAAAGAAAACTATATGCAACGAATAATTTTAGGAAATAAAAACCGGATCACGCTGCTGAGCGGGTTGCTCATCGCGTTGGCTTTTGCCGTTAAATGGACCGCTGGCGACCTAACCGTTTTTACAGGCGCGTTGATCGCCGCTTCCATACTGGGCGTAATGCCTATCGCCATTCAAGCGTACCAGGCGGCGCGGGTAAAAGTGGTAAGCATCGACGTGCTGGTGACCATCGCGGTAATAGGAGCTTTCCTGATTCAAAACTTTGAAGAATCGGCCATCGTCACCTTTCTCTTCCTGTTCGGGGGGTATCTCGAGCAACGGACACTGAACAAGACCCGTTCGGCCATCAAGGAGCTGACGGCGATGGCACCGGAGAGCGCGCTGAAACAGATGGAGAACGGTGAATTCCAAGCAGTGGACGTGGACGAGGTAAATAAAGGAGATATGCTGCTGGTAAAGACCGGGGCGAAAGTGCCGGTAGACGGCACCGTCTTGAGCGGCGAGGGATACATCAACGAGGCGAGCATTACAGGCGAGTCGGCTCCGGTTGCAAAAGAGGGTGGCTCGAAGGTATTCGCGGGCACAATTCTCGAAAACGGCACGATCCGTGTTCAAGCGGACCGAGTGGGCGAAGAGACCACCTTCGGGAAGATCATCGAACTGGTCGAGGAGGCACAGGACTCGAAATCGGCTGCCGAGCGTTTCATCGACCGTTTCTCGAAATACTACACGCCGGCGGTGCTCCTCTTGGCGTTCGTTGTCTGGATCTTTTCCAACAACATTGAGCTAGCGATTACCGTGCTGGTACTGGGATGCCCGGGAGCTCTTGTCATTGGCGTGCCGGTATCCAACGTGTCGGGCATCGGCAACGGGGCTCGTAATGGTGTGTTGCTCAAGGGGAGCGAAGTGATCGGCGATTTCAGCAAGGTGGACAGCATCCTGTTCGATAAAACCGGAACGTTGACCCTTGGAAATCCCACGGTAGCAGAAACAATCCACTATTCGGGCGATCATGGTGAAACGCTGCGTTACCTCGCGAGCGTGGAGCGGGAGTCGGATCACCCCCTGGCAAAAGCGGTATTGCAAGAAATCGGCGAGGTAGACTGCCTGCCGGTATCGCGCACGGATGTAGTGAAAGGAGGGGGTATCGTGGCCGAGGTGAAGGAGCGTAGAGTGGCCGTGGGCAACGCGAGCTTGATGGAGCGAGAAAACGTGGCTTTGAACGAAAACGTTAAAATGGATATTGAACGCTTTGCTTCCGAAGGGAACTCGATCGTGCTAACGGCGGTGGACGGTGAACTAAGAACGTTGATGGGAGTACGCGATCAAATCCGGCCGGGCATCAAAAAGCAGTTGGAAGAGCTGAGAAAGCTCGGTGTGAAGAACCTCGTGATGCTGTCGGGGGACAACCAAGGCACCGTGGATGCGGTGGCCAAAGAGTTGGGAATGACCCAGGCCTACGGGAATATGCTGCCGGAAGACAAGTCGCATTTCGTGAAGCGCATGAAGGAAGAAGGACAGACCGTGGCTTTCGTGGGGGACGGCGTGAACGATAGCCCCTCCTTGGCATTGGCCGATGTGGGTATCGCGATGGGAACCGGAACCGACGTGGCGATAGAGACCTCCGACGTGGTGCTGGTAAATTCCGATCTCGACCGCCTCCCACATTCACTGGGACTAGCGAAAGCAATTTCTCGGAACATGAAACAGAACATCGTGATTGCCGTGGGGGTCGTCCTGATCCTGTTTGCCGGGCTTTTCCTGGGCGACTGGGTGAACATGTCAATCGGCATGTTGGTACACGAGGCGAGTATATTGGTGGTAATTCTTAACGGAATGAGATTGATAGGTTATCGGCAAAGAAAGGGCACCCACAACCGCTTTCGCTTGTCTCGCTCGCTCGAGATCACGGGTGAAAGACGTAAAGCAGCGTAAGGACATTAAGCGATGCAGCTGAACCAATAACTGTCAATATTTGGCGACCCATATTTGTCCATGTTCGCTGTATTGAATAAGTCAAACAAGAATTAAAAATAATAATAACAACTAAAAATAAGGAGAAATTAAAATGAAAAAAGCAACTATTCAACTTGAAACATTAACCTGCCCCTCTTGCATACAGAAGATTGAAGGAGCGTTAAAGAACGTGGATGGAGTCGACAAAGAGTCGGTGAACGTGCGTTTTAATGCAAGCAAGACCGTCGTGCATTTCGACGAAGAAAAAACCTCGATCGAGCAGATCGAAGAGGCCATCACCCGGATGGGGTACCCGGTACTCTCCTCCAAAGTGAAAGCCGCGTAAGAAGCGTTCCCTTGAAAAAGGGAATGAATAGCAGCCCGTAAGAGGGCTCACATGATAACGAGGGCTGGGTATCGACACCCCCATCCCGTAAAGCGTGTAAGTAATAACAGAAATTACTTACACGCTTCGTTGGTTATTTCCCCTTCTGCTCTTTGCGTCTTCGCCCACTCATAGCTTTTGAGTACCACCTCTGCCGGGCATTTTCTGGAACTTAAAGAATCTGTTTTGTGATTTTTCCATATGTCCTTGTTTCCGAAACATTCCATTAACTACCAACTTATTTCTTGTTAAGTATCCACTTCTATAGGCTTTTAACACCTATAATCCCATTAACTCTCCACTTTTTCATGTTGAGCTCCCACTTTTTTCAGTCCAACTTCCTACTAACAGTAAGGCGAGTTGATCTAAATCATCTACGTTTGAGGCTTAAATCTAAGGGGAGTGCTTGAAGCGTTATAATTTTGTCAGCACTCATTTGTTTTTCTGTTAGTTAAGCAAGATGTATGTATAATGCTGATTTTTAGGCAATATTACAACCTTCGGTATTAACAAGAGGAGGTTCTCTATTTGTTTAAATGTACCGGAAACGACTCTGCACAATATAGATACTCCACACTTGCACTAAATATGGTGCCCCTGTCGTTTCTTCTTTAGCATTCTCCCGAGTTAATGAGTGTTCAAAGTCTTTCTATTAGCTTTTCTCTGACTAAATCGTACGCTTCTTCCGGATTGAAATTTTCCTCCGGTCTTAACAACATGGAGGTATCGCCTAAAAATTCGTCATCTACAATTTTTTGTTCCATATTTAGTAGAAATTCCTTTTTGGTGGGAGGATTGTCTATTACAAAATCCATATATCTATGATAACAACGAATCAGATGTTCTGTGTTTACCTCAGCTGTATTTAACCCTTTGTACAGGTCAAAAAGGTCACGTCCTTTACGGCGTTGGTA
>JBBACU010000234.1:0-4173 GCA_041656815.1 Proteiniphilum sp. | reverse complement strand
TACCCCGTTGTTTTCTGGAGATCCTGTTCCATACTCTGTATCAGCGTGATTGACAAATCATGCGCGTCATTCGCGATAGGGAACGCATAATTCAACACGTTATTTATCAAATAACTTTGCCGGTTGAAAGTAGCAATTCCTCCTTCACCGGTCGAGCCAGGATATAACTTCGTACGATAGCTACCCGTTTCCCTGTTGTTGGATCGGATGTTCGCGTCGAAGCGGTAGGACAAATCTTTGAACGGTTTAATATTCAGGTAAGCCGAAAGCATCAGGTATTCGTTCAACACCTCGCTGGAATATTCCCGATTCCTCCAGAGCGGATTTATATCTCCCTGTTTATCAATCTCTCTCAACATTTCTCCATTTTCGTCAAATGCTTGTGCCAACACGGGCATGGTAATAATTTCGTTGAAATTGCCGTCGGCAGATCGTGTACCGTCCTTCGTGTAGGAGAAATTAGTTCCCAGGTCGAGCCATTTATAGGGCGTGTAATCTAAATTACTTCTAAAGGTACCCCTATTGTATCCTGAACTTTTCACCACGCCATCCTGATCGTAATACCCCAACGAAGCAGAGTATTTCAACGAGTTAGTTCCTCCCCGGATACTTAAATCGTGTTTATGCTGTAGCGCGTTGCCCAGCATTAACTCTTCCCAGTTGGTATAACTTTTATCTTGGTACGCCCGGTACATAATGGCATCATCCAGCACGTTCTCCACGTTCATGTTATCAATGGTCCCGACCGATTCAGCCATACCTTCGTTGTATTTTGCCCAAAAACGGAGGGTCACCCACTCTTCGGGAGAATACATGTCAAAATTGCGGTGATAGGTTTGGAACCCGATGTATGAATTGATATCTACTTGTGTTTTCCCGGCTACTCCTCGTTTGGTAGAAATCAAGATTACCCCGTTAGACGCCCTGGAGCCGTATATAGCCTGTGAAGAAGCGTCTTTGAGGATTTCGATAGAAGAAACATCGTTCGAATTAAGGTCGTTAATATGGGGGACAATCATCCCGTCAACGATATATAGCGGGGACTGTGAGCTGCTCAAGGAGCGCTTACCTCGCACGAGTATGTCTGACCCACCACCGGGTGCCGCGGTATTCAGGGTCACCTGGATACCGGGGGCCTGCCCGCGAAGCATTTCGGTGACATTCGAGGTTGGAAATTTCTCCAAGCTTTCTGATTTCACGGACGCGACAGAACCGGTTAAGTCGCTTTTCCTCACGACACCGTAACCAATTACCACTAATTCGTCCAACGCGCGGGTATCCTCGATCAACACGATATTAGACAGTGCCGTGCTGGTTGCCGGGATCTCTTGCTCCAGGTAACCGATATACGTGATTTGCACGACTGCCTCTTCTCCTACTTGCAATGAAAAATTACCATCGATATCGGTCACGGTACCGTTGGTAGTTCCTTTTTCCACGATGTTGGCCCCGATAATGGGTTCGCCCTGTTGATCGGTAATTTTTCCGGAAATGGCCCTTTTTTGTTGCCGGATACCAGCCATCAATTCGGAAGCGATCCGGTTCATCTCTTTAGGATGCAAGATAATCTGTGTACCTTTTACTTCATACTCCACGTCTTCTGCATTGAACAGCCGGTTCAACACGGAAGAGATGGATTCTTCTTTGGCCTTTATATCGGCTTTTCTATCTACATCTATTAGCTTGCTATTATACAAGAAGTAGAATTCTGATTTCTCTTCTATGGTTTGCAAGATTTTTTCAATGGAGCTGTTTTTAATGTCCAACGAAATCTTCGTGTTCTGAGAATAGGAGTTGTTCGCTTGCAACTGGAAAAGAGCCGCGAACAAGAACAAGAGTGTCATTCTCATAGCAGTGGGTATTTTTTTGCAAAAAGCACAGAAAAGGTGTACTTCTTGGCTGATTGGTTTATTATTCATATTTTTACACTGTTATTAAATTCATTAATGGGTTTAGTAAATTGATTGCCTCGCGGTGAGGTGAGATTTTCCGCGTTGACAATTGAAATCATGGACGGGGGAGTGTATTTTCATTCTCCCGTTTTTTTATCCTTTCCGGTCTCTATAATATCCACATAGGCATTCCTCCTGTTAGGTTAGTAGTTAATTGTCATTTTACCCCGCGTGCTCGTATCGTGACTTCTCGCCGCGAGAACGTGTTGTTATCAAGCTGTTCCTGGCGGGATACGAAATAGGTGATCGGGGCAGACCTTTTCAATAGTTCAAGAATATCCTCCAACGTTTCATCGGTAAAAGTAGCGGTATATTCGTACTCTTTCAACTCGTCGCCCTCGAGATGAATAATCACCCCGAACTTCCGGGATAACTTCTGGGCGATGATTTCAAGCTTTTCCCTCCGGAACACCATCTTCCTGTCTCTCCAGGCTGTTTCAACGTAGGTATCAGCTTGCACGACATCCATTTCTCCTGTTTGGGGTGTCAAGATGGCTTTCTGTCCCGGTGTTAATTCCTTCTTGACCTCCCGGTCTGTTTCCACTTCTATATTTCCCCGGACCAATGTCACGTGATAATCCGGTTCCTCCCGGTACGCGTTAATGTTAAACTCGGTCCCGAAAGCGCTTACCGCGATATGCCCGGGTATTTGCACGTTAAAACGGTGTTTATGATCCGCGACCACTTTAAAATACGCTTCGCCGGATAGTTCGACCGTTCTTTCCTTTCCCTTGAATTTCACCGGGTAAGTCAGCTCGCTTTGCGCGTTGAGCCAGACTTCACTGCCATCAGGCAACACGGCTTTTGTAATAATACCCGGTGCTGAAGCGAGGGTGATCGTCTCTGCCGGGGTTGCATCTAACATGGGTTGAATAACAAACTGATGCAACAAAAGTAACGGGAGCAAGATTGCCGCCGCCGTCCGGGTAACGTTCCATGCTTTTGCCCGGAAAGAAAGAAGTGCCATTCTCCAGGATAATTTGTCCCACGCGCTTGAAGAGTCAACGCCTTTTTGCTTTCTCAAATTTTCCGACAAATTATAAACGGAGCGGACCTGCCTTACTTTTTCCCGAAATTCGGGAGAAGAGAGCATAAGCGTATCAAACTCCCTCGCGTTATCAGCGGTTAGCTTGCCCTGTAGGTATTCTATAATATGTACTTCCGTGAAGTGAGCCATGTTTAATTCTATTCGACTGCTTTGTCCCCCGTGCGGCATTTTCCGCGCAGTTTTTTTATCCTTTTTATATTAGCTTGACGTATGAAAGAAGAAACACCCTATGTTAAAGGCCGTCTTTTTTTGATTTTAACATTAAGGCATGGCCTACTTCTGCAAAATAGTGTACGAAAGGAGTACCAAAGGCAGGTAATCTTTAAGCTCGATTCTTAGCATGCCGAGGGCTTTGCTGATATAAGCTTCTACCGTCTTGAGCGAAACCGCCATTTCTTTGGCAATTTGGTTGTAGGTCATGTTCTCGAAACGGCTCAACTCGAATGCCCTACGAACATTGGGAGGCAGCCGGTCCAGGGCAACCGAAAGCATCTCTTCCAATTCAGTGATGGTATAGACTTCCTCGGGCGTATCGATGGCTTCATGAAGAGTGTTTCTTTCTGCATGGATTTGCCGTACGGACTGTTTTCGCGAGTAATCGGTACAACTATTTCTTACAATGGTGATAAGCAGATTCCGGAACGAAGAGGTCACTTCAATCTTTTTCCGGTTTTTCCAAAGATTAAAAAAGGTATCTTGTACAATGTCTTCACAAGTCTCCGGCGAAGGGATGTAACGTTGAGCGAACACACACAGGGAAGGATAAAAGTCGAAAAACAACTCTTTAAACGCTTCTTGATCATCATTAAAGGCAATCCTCCTGAACAAGTTATCCAACAACGCGTCCTCTGTCATCGCTCCAAAACGGGGGATTAAATTTCACTTCTATCAACGGATTTTTGCAAATATACACGATAATACCATGTAAAGGCAAACTGGAGTAATAAAAATAATCAACAATATGCTCGTAATTATGAAAGAATTTTTCGAGTCTTATACAAAACACCCATGCATTGAGACATAAAACAGTCAAATATACCCCTGCAATGAAACATTATTTCGCACTTTTCACCTCTGCAATGAAACAAATTTATATATTTGCACCCTATTACATGCGGTATGTTTAGACGAAATATAGAAATTGAATTACAGAAATGGGCTAATAACCCGTAT
>JBBACU010000233.1:0-4188 GCA_041656815.1 Proteiniphilum sp. | reverse complement strand
TCCCTTCTCTTTTAATGTCGGCCTTGCCAATGGGAAGCACGAAGTCGGGATCCACGGGCACCTCGCCCTTCATGTTATACTGCGCCTTGTATTCCAAGAAAATCACCGGGTTATTATCCCGGATAGCTGCTTTCAACATTCCCTTCGCGTCGGCAGGAGTGCCCACCGATATCACTTTTAACCCGGGAATATGCGTGAACCATGCCTCGAGCGACTGCGAGTGCTGCGCGGCTGAACCAACGCCTCCTCCCGCGGCGGCGCGGAACACCACCGGTATCTCTCCTTTCCCGCCGTACATGTAGCGTGTTTTGGCGGCCTGATTCACGATATTATCCATCATGTAAACGATGAAGTCCATGAACGAGATATCAACGATGGGGCGCATGCCGGTCATCGCGGCGCCAATGGCGGCACCCGATATGGCGTTCTCGGAAATAGGAGTATCGCGTACCCGCTCTTTCCCGAATTCCTCGAGCATACCGACAGACGTTCCGAAGTCACCCCCGAAAACACCCACGTCTTCCCCCATCAAAAACACGTTCTCATCGCGACGCATCTCCTCGGACATAGCCATGTTGATCGCATCGCGAACGGACATTAATTTTGTTTCTTTTTCCATTTATAGTTGTACTGTTGTTATTTTCTTTGATTTAAATAAGGTGTACGCGCCTCTTCGCGCCCGTTAATAAAACGGCGTATTTCACGCGTGGTCTCAAGGCGCGAAGATATCTTCGAAGGCCGACTCGAGCGTGGGCTCGGGGCTGCTCAACGCGAACTTCACCGACTCTTCCACGTCTGCCATCGAGGCATCCTCCAACGCTTTCACCTCTTCTTCGGTGGCAATATTATTTTTAAGCATGTGGTCCTTGAAGCGGGTGATCGGATCTTTTTTCTTCCATTCGTCCACCTCCGCTTTCGTCCGGTATTTCCCGGGATCGGAAGTAGAGTGACCCAACCAGCGGTACGTGATAGATTCCACCAACACGGGACCGTTACCTGCCCGCACGTACTCCACCAGTTCCTCGAACTTGTTATACACTGCCAGAAGATCGTTCCCGTCTTCGATAAAATGCCCGGGGATCCCGTAGGCACTTGCCCGTTGGTAGTTATAGTCGATATTAATCACGTCCTTGATAGGAGTACTGATACCGTACATGTTATTGATCGAGTAGAAAATAACCGGTAGTTTCCAAACAGAGGCCATGTTCAATGTCTCGTGGAACGTACCCTCGTTACAGGCGCCGTCGCCAAAGCAGCACATCACGATCTTGCCGGTATTCTTCATCTTTTGGGTAAGTGCCGCGCCAATCGCCATTCCCATGCCTCCTCCCACGATGCCGTTGGCACCCAGGTTACCGCCATCCAAGTCGGCAATATGCATGGACCCCCCTTTTCCTTTACATGTTCCGGTGGCCTTACCCATGATTTCGGCCATCATGCCGTTGAGGTCGATCCCCAACGCGATGCTCTGCCCATGTCCACGGTGATTAGATGTGATCAAGTCGAACCCTTTTTCAATAGCGGCAATCGCTCCCACGTTAGCAGCTTCTTCACCTACCGAAAAGTGAGTCATCCCGGGCACCACGCCCTTTCTAACGAGTCGGTTCACCTTGTTGTCAAAGTTGCGGATATCCAGCATCATACGATGCATATCCAGCATCTTTTCTTTTGATAATCGCGTCTCTTTTTTTGAATTAGTTTTCGCCATAGCAGCTTCCTTTATACATATATTTTTTATGGATATTCAAATAATTGGAATGATTCTACATAAGAACAGTTTTTACCCCCTATTGTTTGAGCAGGAGCCGCTTTTATATTTTATTAAATATTTGTCTCAAATTGCACAAAACCGCGTTTTTAAAGGGTTATACAACAAAAAGAAAGCAAACGACGAACTATTTGCGACTTTTTTGTCGTAAATTAAAATTATCCTATATCTTTGTAGAAAATAAGATGCGCCGCGGCATTATTCATAAATTAGACTATTCCTGCGTTTAGCAAAACGAGTAAGCTCGTTCTGTTCTCTCTCAACCGAATAGTTCACAGAAGTTGGGTTTTGCTTTCGGCTTTAACTATACTTGTCGACCGGTTCCTGTTTTCCCGGGTGAAACAGATACCGGCAATAATGATTGCCAATGTTTTCAAAAGCGTGTGAATATGGTATAAAAGCGGTTCTCTACATCGCCACGCAATCCCTTCGCGAGGTGCGGGTAAAAATGGGCGATATCGTGGAGAACATCGGGTCCCCCGAAGCTTTCACCGGCAAGATTTTGAGTTTTTTGACGAAAAATGGTATCGTGGATTCGTATACAGGTCCTAACGGTGGATTTGAAATGAAGCTCGAGAGCCTCCACGAAATATCCATAGCGGATATCGTGAAGGCCATTGACGGCGACTCTTTTTTTAACGGGTGCGTGCTAGGGCTGGCACGGTGTGACAAGAATCACCCCTGCCCCATGCACCATTCAGTAGACAACATCCGATCAAGCATGCGAGTCGCCTTGCACCAAACAACAGTATACGAATTGGCCACAGGGCTAAAAAATAAAGAATCGATGCTCTTGCGGTAATTTTTTACTGTAATTTCAGATGTTTTTGTCGGGAATATGAACACCGGTTAACGGGCGGCAAGCACGCGTCGCAAGCGAGCAGGAGGTGTTGCCCCCTTATTCCGGACATTTTTGTCGGGAACCATACGAAAAGAATAACAACTAAATTAAAAATTAAATGCAAACCAAAGAGATGTACTATTACCCGATCGCATTGCCCTCGATTTTCTTATGGATAGGTTTCGTGGGGGCTATCAGCTTCATGGAAGCATGGTTAAAATTCCGGGCGCCGGGAGTAACCCTTCCCGTGGGCCTGGGGATTGGCAGTTTGGTTTTCAGTGCCTTGAACAAGGTAGAATGGGTATTAGCTATTTTGATCGCGCTGGATATGTTCTTGCTCAACCGGAGCGGGCTGGATCTGCCCCGGTTGTTCTTCTTGGCCGCGCTGGCCATCCTCATCACCCAGACACTTTGGCTCCTGCCCGCTCTCGACGCGCGCATCCCTCTTTACCAACAAGGCCTGGAGGTACCCTCGTCGCCCCTTCATCATTATTACGTGGCGACAGAAATAATAAAGGTTGTCTGCCTGTCCGTAATAGGCATTCATTTCATCCGATCAATCCGAATGTTCCTATCACAAATTCATACCTAAAATTATTCAGTTATGTCACAGAGAAAATTATGGATCGCGTTTGGCCTCGTCGTGGGCCTCTCTTTTGCCGTGCTCCTTTATTACGGGGCCCAGATTTACCAGCAGGCTCCTCCCGTTCCGGAGCGAGTAGTGGACGAAAATGGCAACTTGTTTTTCACGGGAAATGACATCAAGGATGGCCAAAACGTCTGGCAAAGTATCGGGGGACAAGAGATTGGGACGGTGTGGGGACACGGCGCGTACGTCGCTCCCGACTGGACGGCCGACTACCTCCACCGGGAGGCCCAGTTCCTTTTAAACAAGTGGTCTGGAGAGGAGTATGGCCGAGCCTTCGACGAGTTGTCCCAACCCGAGAGGATGTTTTTGGAGAGCCGGCTCCAAGAATTTCTTCGCACCAACACGTACGACGCGGCAACGCGAACGCTCGTTATTCACCCCGAGCGGTTTGAAGCCTTTGAACATAACAAGCAACATTACCGGGGCATCTTCATGGAGGATCCCTCCCTGGATGAGTTACGTGCCGCGTATGCCATCGCGAAAAACACCATCAAGTCGGAAGAGCGGATGGACAAGATGGCCACGTTTTTCTTCTGGGCATCGTGGGCATGCGTCACCGAACGCCCGGGGTCGGATATAACCTACACCCACAACTGGCCGCCCGACGAGCAGATCGGCAACGTGGCCACGAGCGACCTGGTGCTGTGGACCGGCTTCAGCATCGTCATGCTGCTGGTGGGCATCGGGATCATGATATTCGTGCAAGCACGTAGCCGTCAAGAAGATACACTCCGACCCATGGAAGACCCGCTGATGAATCAAACCATTACCCCTTCCATGTGGGCGGTAAAGAAATACTTCTGGGTGGTGAACCTGCTTATCTTGGCCCAAGTACTGCTGGGCGTGATCACCGCGCACTATGGCGTGGAGGGAGATGGCTTCTACGGCATCGATATCGCCAAGTACATCCCCTACTCCATCACCCGCACG
>JBBACU010000232.1:0-4200 GCA_041656815.1 Proteiniphilum sp. | reverse complement strand
CTCAATCCCTCGTGGTTGCGCGTGAGAAGCAACTCGGAGGGGTTGCTCACCTCGCGCAACCCCGACCGGTTCATCTCGTAAATCCCAAGCTCGGCGGTGCTCCCGAAGCGGTTCTTTATCCCGCGCAATACCCGGTACATGTAATGCTGATCGCCTTCGAACTGCAAGACCGCGTCCACGATGTGCTCGAGTATCTTGGGACCGGCGATGCTTCCCTCCTTGGTGATGTGCCCGATAAGCAGCACCGGCGTGCCCGACTGCTTTGCGAACTTCAGCAGCAAGGACGCGCACTCCCGCACCTGCGACACGCTGCCGGGAGCCGACTCCAACGCGTCGCTGTACACCGTTTGAATGGAGTCGATCACCAATAGCCGGGGCGACACGTTCTTCACGTGCCGGAATATCTCGTCGAGGTTGGTCTCGCACACGATCAGGCACTCCTCGTTCTCCAGGCCGATCCGCTCGGCTCGAAGCTTCAGTTGGCGGGCACTCTCTTCACCGGAGACGTACAAGATGGGCATACCGGTGAGTTTCAGCACGGTTTGCAAGACGAGGGTCGACTTGCCAATGCCGGGCTCGCCACCAATAAGGACGACCGACGCCGGGACCAGGCCCCCGCCCAGCACGCGGTTTAACTCCCCATCACGCGTATCGATGCGAGGCTCCTCGTCGGCCTTGATTTCCCGCAACGTCAATGGCTCGCTCTTGTGCGCCCCGAATGAACGGGTATCCACCTGTTTCGAGGCAGCGTCCTTGCGCACCACCTCCTCCACGAAGGTAGACCACTCGCCGCAAGCAGGACACCTGCCCATCCACTTGGGCGACTCGTGCCCGCAGCTGCTGCAAAAATAGACCGATTTCAGTTTCGCCATATCACCACTATTTAAACCATAAAGATAGGAAAAATAGTCGTATTTTTGCAGGCAACGAAATTATACTACGATATGTCGATTATATACACGCTAGTTTCCAAGTCACTCGATATCCCTCCCAAGCATGTCGAGAGCACCATTCAATTGCTGGGCGAAGGAGCCACTATCCCGTTCATCAGCCGTTACCGGAAGGAAGCCACGGGAGGGCTCGACGAGGTGCAAGTCGCGGATATCAAAACGCTACACGAGAAGTACGTCGAACTCGAAAAACGAAAAGAGTACGTGCTCAAGTCGATCTCCGAACAAGAGAAACTCACCCCGGAGCTCGAGACTAAAATCACGGGATGCTGGGACCACACCGAACTGGAAGACCTCTACCTCCCTTTCAAGCCAAAACGGCAGACACGTGCCGGAATGGCACGCAAGCGAGGTCTTGAGCCCCTCGCCAAGTGGTTGATGGCACAACCTGACAGCCCGGTAGAAGCAAAAGCCTCCTCGTTCGTGAACGAAGAGGTGCCCACCGTGGAAGAAGCCCTCAAGGGAGCCCGCGACATCATCGCGGAATGGGTGAGCGAAGACACCTCTGCCCGCCAGTCGGTACGTGCCCTGTTTGCCCGGGAGGCGATGATCACTTCCAAGGTGGTGAAGGGGAAAGAAGAGGAGGGCGAGAAATACCGCGATTACTTCGACTTCTCCGCGCTACTCTCCCGGTGCCCTTCGCACCGTGTATTGGCCATCCGCCGGGGTGAAGCGGAAGGATTCCTGCGCGTCTCCATCTCACCGGACGACGAGAAGTGCCTCGACCGGCTGGTGGGGCGATATGCCAAGAACAACAGCGCCGCCGCCGACCAAGTGGAAGATGCCGTGGTGGACGCCTACAAGCGGCTTTTGAAACCCTCCATCGAGACCGAGTTTGCCAATCTTTCCAAGGAGAAAGCCGACGAGGAAGCGATCGCCGTCTTCGCGGAGAACCTCCGGCAACTGCTTCTTGCCCCGCCACTCGGCCAAAAGCGGATCTTGGGGATCGACCCGGGTTACCGCACCGGATGCAAGCTGGTATGCCTCGACGAGCAGGGTGCCCTGTTGCACAACGAGACCATCTACCCTCACCCGCCCCAGAAAGAGACAACCAAGGCGGCAAACAAGGTGGTGAAGCTGGTTTCTACCTACCGGATCGATGCCATCGCGATCGGCAACGGCACCGCGAGCCGCGAGACCGAACGGTTTATTGCCAATTTACGGTACGAGAAGGAGGTGAAGGTGTTCGTGGTGAGCGAGAGCGGCGCCTCGGTCTACTCTGCCTCCAAGATCGCCCGGGAAGAGTTCCCGGAGTACGACGTCACCGTCCGCGGTGCTGTTTCTATCGGGCGGCGGCTGAGCGATCCGCTGGCGGAGTTGGTGAAGATAGACCCGAAGTCGATCGGCGTGGGACAATACCAACACGACGTGGATCAAGCGAAGCTGAAGCGGTCGCTCGACCAGACGGTGGAGAACTGCGTGAACCGAGTAGGGGTCAACCTCAACACCGCCAGCAAACACCTGCTCACTTACGTGTCGGGCCTCGGCGAGGCGCTGGCACAGAACATCGTGAACTACCGGGCAGAGAACGGCCCGTTCCGCTCTAGAAAAGAGCTCAAGAAAGTGCCCCGGCTCGGGGAGAAAGCATTCCAACAGTGTGCCGGCTTCCTGCGGGTTCCCGGCGCGGAGAACCCGCTCGACAATTCCGCGGTACACCCCGAGAGCTACCCGGTAGTGGAACGGATGGCCCGCGACCTGGATCGATCGGTGCAAGAGCTACTGCAAAACAAACCGCTGATCGACACCATCGAGATCGAACGATACAAGACCGCGAGCGTGGGAAAAGAAACACTGGCCGATATACTGCAAGAGCTGGAGAAGCCCGGGCGAGATCCCCGCGGGACATCAAAGGTGCTGGAATTCGATCCCTCCATCCGCACCATCAATGACCTCCGGGAGGGGATGGTCCTTCCCGGCATCGTTACCAACATCACCAATTTCGGGTGCTTCGTGGACGTGGGCATCAAGGAGAACGGGCTGGTGCACATCTCGGAGTTGGCCGACCGGTTTGTCGCCAACCCGGCAGAGGTGGTCTCGCTGCATCAACATGTAAAGGTAAAGGTGTTATCGGTCGACTTGGGACGAGGACGCATCCAATTAAGCATGAAAGGTGTATAGCTACCGCAAATCTAACTATTCTGTTAAGCCAGATGAGCAGAGCCAAGCTTGCTTGAGCTATGCCATGGCGAAGAATAGTCTAACTTTTGTGAACGGTTAACTGCACCGGGTGCAGCTGGAAACTTTTCCGGTGGTGGCGCGTGATGCCGTGCTGCTCTATCGCTTCGCGGTGCGACCGGGTGGGGTACCCTTTGTTGCTTTCCCAGTCGTACACCGGGTGTTTCTCGTGCAGCGCGCGCATGTACTCGTCGCGGTGGGTCTTTGCAAGGACCGAAGCGGCCGCGATGGAGAGGTATTTCGAGTCGCCCTGACCACGCAGGTGTGAGGGGTGCTCTCATACGGCTTGAACCGGTTTCCGTCCACGAGGATATGGTCCGGCAATAGCGACAGTCGTGACAATGCCTTATGCATCGCGCGCACCGATGCCCAGAGAATATTCAGCTCGTCGATCTCTTCCGGGGTACACATGGCCACCGCGTAGCAAAGAGCCTCTCGTTCGATCACCTCCCGCAGTTCATCCCGCTGCTTACCGGTGAGTTGCTTCGAGTCGGTGAGCCCTTCGTGCCGGAAATGCTCGGGCAGGATCACCGCGGCGGCAAAAACAGGGCCCGCCAAGCAGCCGCGGCCTGCCTCATCGCATCCCGCTTCCACGCGCCCCGCTTCCAAACAGTACAATAACGGCTCCATTAGCTTCATCTCGTTTTTTTTAGGTCGATCACAAGCCGGTTATCTTCCGGTGGAAAATCGAACGTGAACGAGTCCAAATCCGCTTCCCCTCCCAGTAAACCGGCAAAAGCGCGGATGGCCTCCGTCATCTCCTCGTCCAGTTGTTCGTCACCCCGCGCGTGCGTCACGCTGAGGCGAGCAATCACGTCTGCCAACGCTTCCAGCGTCTCTCCCGGCATCGGGACGCCCAAACCTTTCAGCCGGTTTGCCGCCACTTGACGGGCGATCTTCTCCATCTTCTCGCGGTATTCCTCCTCCAAGTTGGGATTACCGGGCACGGAAGTCACGAAACGGGTGTCTATCGAAAGCCGATCACCCCTCAGCTCCATGACCCGGTACGCGAAGGGATATTGCGCCAGGCTCGCGGTCTCCACGTCATAGATACGATGGCCTTCGGGGGAGATTC
>JBBACU010000231.1:0-4203 GCA_041656815.1 Proteiniphilum sp. | reverse complement strand
TTTCCCGCTTTAAATACCTCGTAAGCTTGTTCCAGATGGAGGTTCCCATCGTTTGTTTCTAATAAAACAACATCCACTTTCTTCAATAAATCCGCGATGGATGGGGCAATTTCCACGCCCATCTCTTTTACTTGTTCAATATAGCCCGGGATACGATCGAAACTTGACTTGATCGTCTTCGATCCATACGGGTAAGCGGCTACCACTTGGTAATTTTTATACTGCTCTTTTTTATCGGTTCCATTTAACTCTTTTGTGAACGCGATCGAGTGGGAGGTATCCAGCCCGATGATCCCCACTTTTACTTGCGCGTGGGATAACAGTAATATTCCTGATAAAATAGCTGATAAAATGATTCTTAGCTTCATAGGATATACGATTGTTTTTAATGTTAATTCACGTCAATATCGACAATTTAGTCGCCATTATTTTCGTCTAATAACGATGCACTGTCTTTGTCCAAGTAGAGGATAGCACCTTCTTTATTCCTCAGGATCGTGGCTGGACATTCCTCGCTAATTTCTCCGTGGAGGGTATTATATACTGCTTCCGCCTTGTTATTGGCAGGCACCATACAGAACATCTGCTTCGCACGTAGTAGTGCCGGGATGGTGACAGTGACGGCATGGGTAGGTACCAAATCGATGCCGGTGAATAAATTCTCGTTCACCTGTTGTTGCCTGCATGGTATATCCAATTCAACCACTTTTACCTGCTTTGGGTCATTGAAATCGGCAACGGGAGGATCATTGAACGCGATGTGGCCGTTCTCGCCAATCCCGAGGCAAACAATGTCCACCGGGTGCTCCTCCAGTAGCTTGGCATATCGTTTGCATTCAGCCTCCGGGTCTGCTACCTGACCATTGATCAGGTTGACGCTCATGAAAGGAACTTTATCAAAGATACGTTCTTTCAGGAAGTTTCCAAACCCCTGCGGCGCGTCCTTTGCTAACCCGATGTACTCGTCCATATGAAAAGCGTTGATTTTTTCCCAACGGATCTTCTTATCGTTAATCAGCTCTTTCATGAAATCGCTTTGTGAAGGAGCGGCGGCGAAGATCATGTTGATCTCGTCTTTCTTTTCCTGTAGTTGTTGAATGGCCGCGGAGACATCCCTTGCCGCGTCCTTGCCCATTTCTTCCCGGTCGGGATAGATTCTTACTTCCAACATTCCTTTCTTGAATGTGATCACGTCTGCATTAGTCTCTATATATGACATTTCCTTCTAAGATTGTGTGTGAAACATGTATGTTATTATCAAAAATCACGAAATCGGCATCCTTGCCTTTTTGGATGGATCCTTTCTGGTTGTCGATCTTCAGGATGCGGGCGGGAGTGAGGGTCATCATCTTTACCGCGTCCACCAAGGGAACTTCCGCGATCTCTACCATGGTGCGCACGAGGCGGTCGGTGGTTGCCACGCTGCCGGCAAAGGCCGTACGATCGGGCAGCTTTGCCACGCCATCTTCTATAATCACCTTTTGGCCCTTTTCGAGGCTGCCCAAGATGGACTCCCCGTCCGGCATCCCGGCGCCGCGCATCGAGTCGGTACAGAGAGCGGTCCGGTCGGGCCCCTTGAATTTATAGACAAACTGAAGAAGCGATTTGGGCAGGTGCACGCCATCGGCAATAATCTCCACGTCCATATCGTCGATCAGGTAGGCCGCTTCCACCACACCGGCATACCGGTACGCGTTTCTTCGGGTGATGGTGGACATACCCGAGTAGAGGTGCGTGGCCAGGGTAAATCCCGCATCGAACGCATCCACTACTTCTTCATAAATCGCGTCGGAGTGCGCCACCGCGGTAAGGATTTTTCTTTCCCCGAGCACTTTCCCGAACTCCAACGCGCCGGGCAGCTCCGGTGCCAAGCTCCATCGGACGATAATGTCGGATGCCTCCTTCAGGATCATGTTGTACTCTTCCGGCTCGGGATTGCGGAGGTACTTGGGATCTTGAGCCCCTCGTTGGTTGTACGCGAAATAGGGCCCTTCGAGGTGCAAGCCAAGGAATTTGGCTCCTTTTTTGTTTTGTTTGGCTGCCTCCCGGTAGGTGTCGAATGTCTTCATCAATTCGTCGGTCGTGCTGGTAAGGGTGGTGGGTAACAACGCGGTAGTTCCGTGCTGCGCGTGTTTTTCCGCGGCACCCAAGTATGCCTCTACCGTGCCGTCCATGAAGTCGTGCCCGCCACCGCCATGTGTATGTATATCAATGAAGCCGGAGGAGACGTACTTGCCTCGGGCATCAATGACCTCATCTCCTTCGACCGGAACAACATCTTCCGGTTTCAAGATATCTACTATTTTCCCGTTCTCGCATATAATCGAGAGGTTTTCTTCTATCCTATCGGGAAAAATGATTTTCCCATTTTGTATAATGATTCGATTGTTCATGTTAAGATGATTTATTGATTTTCAGACTATCTCCCTTGCGGCCGTGTCCGTTTTTATTTTTTTCCAGCTATTGATTCTGTAGCCTTGTGAGCCAAACCAAACGATGTAGGCAAAGCAGGGAATAAGGATCCAGTAGGCCCGTTTCATGGCTTCGAAGAGCGACAGGGCCGGGTTCAATTCCACGAACGCGTTATAGACGATGGGCATGATGGCACTTCCGCTTAGTGCCATGACGAGGAACGAGGATCCCAAATTGGTGTATTTACCCAATCCTTTGATCGCCAATGGCCATATCCCGGCATACAACAGGGCATTGGGTAGCCCCATCATGACCAGATACCAAAGGGATATATCGGTGGTCATTCCCAAGAAATTTACCGTGCCGGACGTGGTGATGATTAACACCGACAACACCAGGTTGATACTTGCGCAGATCAACAACGCGTCACGCTGCTTGAGGTACTTTGGAATCAGGCCAATGCCGAGGAAGTATCCCGCGAAAGTGAGAAGCATGGTATACGAGGGGATATTCTGGGCAGGCCCCGCGAGGCTTTCACCCATCGTGCCCGCGTACTGAATGCTGGTGCCCAGCGCGATCATTTGAGTTCCTATGTGAAAGAACATGGCCACTACACCTAATATCAGCGCGGGGTACTGGAAGATGGATTTACGAGACCTTTCATCTTCAGCGGTTTGTTTATTCACTACCGACGGGTCAAGGTCGGGCAGCGGGGAATAGCGGACAATGATGCCGAAAATGAATAGGAAGATGGCCAAGATAAGGTAGGGTGTCATCACCCCTTGTATCAATGTATCCAAGGCAGCATCAAGATCTCCTCCGGTGTACACCCCTGCTTCGATCTCTTGCATGAGAACCCGATCGGATTGCCGGATAACCACGGAAGCAAATATCAGGTTGGCAATCACGCCCGCGAGTTTGTTTCCCGTTCCCACGATGCTCATTCGTTTAGCCGCGCTTTCAATGGGACCCACGATGGTCACGTACGGGTTAGCAGCAGACTGGAGGATGGCAAGTCCTACCCCCAATAAGAACAATCCCAGCAAGAAAACTTGGTAAACACGCCAGTAGGCAGCCGGTACAAAAAGGAGCGCTCCTATTGCCATGCACCACAAACCAAACATCATTCCCCTTTTATATCCTATTTTGTTGAGTAGAAAAGAGGAAGGAATGGCCATCACCAAATAGGCAATGTAGAACGCGAAAGTGACCAAGTAGGATTGAAAACGGGATAGCTGGAGTGTCAACTCGAAATAGGGTATTAAAATAGTATTGACCCAAGAGACTAATCCGAAAATAAAAAAGAGTAACGCCAGAATAATCATCGATTTGATCGTCGTGCTTTTGTTCTGGACGTGAATCCGGGGAGTGTTGCTCATTTCAGAATTATTTGATGTTATTAATATGCAAGAAGGCTTCACGTAGAGTGAAACACAAAATTATTGTTTCTATACTAGAAGAATGCTTTAAAAACGTAATTCGGATTTCAAATATCGTCGTGTGGCGGGTATTGGCATGTATCTTTTGCCCGTGAAAAACCTAGCGTGTTCACGAGTGATTATTCCCTAAAGTGGCTGGCGAGGCCTTCATGTGTAGAGGAAGCTGCCAGCTAAAGTGCTGCAAGTGTTAAGCGTTGTATTTCTTTCGGTATTCGATGGGAGTGTACCCTTTCATCTTTTTAAAGATGCGGGAAATATTTTTGCAATCATTGAACCCCGACTCCAACGCGAGGTCAAAAAGCGTACGATCGGTCGTTAATAATAGGTTGGCGAAGTAGTCGATCCGACAGCT
>JBBACU010000230.1:0-4203 GCA_041656815.1 Proteiniphilum sp. | reverse complement strand
GAGGGACGCCATCACGTTCACGAATCGATCATCCAGAAGGCGGTCAACGGCGCGGTGAAAAGGGCCGACTTGGCCAAACGGGCCACCTGCCACATATTCCGTCATTCCTTCGCCACGCAACTCCTGGAATCGGGCTACGACATCAGGACAGTTCAGGAACTTCTCGGTCACAAGGACGTCAAGACTACGATGATTTATACCCATGTCCTGAACCGGGGCGGCAAGGGCGTCAAAAGTCCGATGGATGATTTGTAGAGGAGGAGCAAAGGTGTCTTATATAGAAACCATATATCCCCCCGTGTTCAGTGTAAAACATGGCCTGATCTTCTGTTAATGCAGATGTTATGAGAGAATAGCAGGCGGGGTGTTATACCGCGATGTCGCGACCCAAAGGTGT
The DNA here is from genome assembly GCA_041656815.1 of Proteiniphilum sp. Classification (GTDB taxonomy): domain Bacteria; phylum Bacteroidota; class Bacteroidia; order Bacteroidales; family Dysgonomonadaceae; genus Proteiniphilum. The sequence goes on along the minus strand of JBBACU010000230.1, from coordinate 3,806 downwards.
TATGAAGAAACCATAAAAACATTGTTAGATTTCAAAGAGGCTGAGATGCGATTAGATGAAGAATTCAAAAAATCTGGCTACTTTTGGCTCCCTTCCAATCCGGAGAAGAGGATACCTGGAACCCTCTTTATCAAAGATGGTGGAAACATAGAGCTTGAGGTTGTCGGGCTATTTGATGACAGTATTGATGGAATAAATAGAGCCATTAATGGCTCGGATGCTTTAACAAGAGTTGTTGGACATATTGAAAAGTACGGATTAGTTACCTTAGATGACTGTTTCTATAAAAATAGAAATATCTCATTTGGTGGCATTTCAAAGTCTACTGTTCATGTGAACAGGGCATTCTTGGGTGTCGCATATGAAGAAAACGAAATCATACTGTTTAATCATCTTCAATTTTCTGTTGAGGGTATAGATGAGTGGGTTGGCAGTAGCGGAATAAAAGTTGAGCATCAATTTGAGAACAAGTCTGCCTCTATTACTTTTAACCCTCCCGAAGAGGTGACACTCAATCTAAATAACGGGATGAAACTGCAGCTTACGTTTACTTGGACACTTCCTGGGTTTCCTAGCCAAAAAGAAGCAAAGATCACACAAAAAACATATTTCAAGCTCTCATCTGTCCAGGAACGCTCGTTGGATGATTTTATTTCAACGGCATACAAAATAACTACTTTACTTGGCTTCGCTATAGATAAGACCGTATGCATTGAAAAAGTAACCGCGACTTCGGAGACAATACGTCGTGATATCGGTAACGAGAAAACCGCGCTGGTACCTATATCAATATACTATCCCAGTCTCCCATTTTCTAAAAATAGGCCAAAAATTGAACGGCATAGAATGCTGTTTAGATTTGAGCAAATTGAAAACGATGCTGAACGTATAATTAATAATTGGTTTGATGCTTATGACGAGATTGATCCGACATTAAATCTTTATTTTTCTACAAAGACTGGGGCGCACAAATACCTGGAGGGAAGATTTCTAGCGCTTGCTCAAGGGCTTGAAACCTACCATCGTAGAACATCGAAAATGAAATTAATGGATGAAGATGCTTTTAAGAAATTAGTATCGGCTTTAATAGAGCAATGCCCAGACGAAAACAAGGAATGGCTGTCTGGTAGGCTTCGCCATGGGAATGAAGTTAGTTTGAGCCGTAGAATAAAGAGCATTATTGAGCCATTCAAAGAGCTTTTTGGAACAAACGAGGAACGGGAAAAACTTATTAGAGCAATCGTCGACACGAGAAATTATCTTACTCATTATGACCAGTCATTAGAAGCAGTTGTAGTAAAAGGTAAAGAGTTATGGATGCTTTGTTTGAAAATGGAGGCAATTTTCCAGCTTCACCTTCTTCAAATATTGGGATTTAATCAATCCGAAGTTAAAACCGTATTTGAGAAGAGTCATGAGTTGCAACAAAAACTAAAAGAAGTCTAACAATCACACGCACTCGGATAGGAAAAGACGCTGCTCGTTCCTCGCTCTGCTTTTTCGGCCGATGATGTGAGGCGTTAGCCCAAAAAACTAAACTAAAGGAGGAATGATAATGGCCACAAAAAATCGTATTTTCATAAGCTTTGCAATTGAAGACAAGACCTTGAGAGATTTCTTAGTCGGCCAAGCTCGAAATGAAAAGTCTCCTTTCCAGTTTGTCGACATGTCAGTCAAGCAACCTTGGGATTCAGCATGGAAGACTAATTGTCGTACAAAGATCAGAGGTTGTGATGGTATGTTGATTATCGTCACGAAGAATACGAAGAAGGCCGAAGGTCAACTTTGGGAAATAAAATGCGCAAAAGAGGAGGGAATACCACGCCGTGGTATCTGGGGTTACAGCGACGATAAGCCTGCCACACTGCCCTCTGAGTTGGACGGAGTGAGAATAGTCAATTGGACTTGGGACAATATCAAGAACTGGTTGGATACATTATAGAAGGCTTCCCTAAAAATGAAACTGTTTGTTATTCACAGATTCAGAGACAGAAAGAAAGTTAAGACGTTTTTTAAAAAAGTCGGCAAGGAAATAGCTGCAAAGTTTAACCTAATTCTCCTCGACAGTGCTGGATGTGAGGACTGGAATGATCAGGCAATTAAGGCAATTTCGCGAGCTGAGGCCATCATAGTTTTTGATCGAGAGTCTTGTAAAAAATCAGAAAATGCAGTTTGGGAAATCAAAAAAGCCGAAGAAAGCAGTTTACCTATTCTCGACATCGATCCCAACGATTCCTATGTTAAAATATGTTCTATTTTAAAGCCACTTTTCGAGCTCGAAAAGGAGTTCGCAGAGTGCTTCAAAAGAAAAGATGGGGCAAGCACTCTCGAGTTGTACAAGTTGATGATCGATTCATCGGAAAGCCTCATCCAAAGAAGACAAAAGACAAATGCGTTTTTCATAACAGCGATTGGTAGTCTTCTCGCTATTGCTGGACTAATGGTTAGGGCCGGTGCCTTACATTCTGGCACAATATGGTTGCTTTACGGATTTGCAGTGGTCGGTTTGCTACTCTGCAATTCTTGGAGGAATCTCATAGACAATTACGGCAAGTTAAACAAAGCTAAGTTTGATGTAATATTACGGCTGGAGCGAGAGCTTGACGCACAAATATACGCTGCTGAGTGGGTTTCGCTTGGCAAGGGTTTACGTCCTAGTAAATACAAGTCTTTCACTTCCACGGAAAAAAATGTTCCGTTTTGTTTCGGCTTGCTTATAGCAGTGCTAACACTTATTGCTGTGGTATCGCATATATTGGAAAAATTCGGCTAACAAACGCATCACCTCGGACTGGCAATTCCGCTGCGCTCCATTACCAGTCGGTTATCCGAAGAGGAAACAAAGGTGTCAAGAGGAAACAAAGGTGTCAGACCTACACAATTGACGAAATTGAGATAAGCATAGCAATTTAAAAACGGAATACCTCGGATAGGGATAGTGCAGCAAATAGGGAAATTAGTGTTTTTGCAAGTCGGAATTCCCCACTATTGCAAAACTTTTCCCCAGTGCAGGGTGAGGGGTTCCGGCTTGCAAAAAACAGTCGCGAGGCAGGTGCCGATGCCCCAAAAAGCAAGGCCCCGTGGGGGGATCCCCACGGGGCCTTGCATTATACAAGAACCGCTTGATCTAGCGGATTAAATTTGGCTCCTCGGGCAGGACTCGAACCTGCAACCTAGTGGTTAACAGCCACCCGCTCTGCCTATTGAGCTACCGAGGAATATCGAACCACAAAAAGGGCTGAAGTGGAGGCGGCACCCGGATTCGAACCGGGGATAAAGGATTTGCAGTCCTCTGCCTTACCACTTGGCTATGCCGCCCGCAAAGAGAAAATGGAGCGGAAGACGGGATTTGAACCCGCGACCCCAACCTTGGCAAGGTTGTGCTCTACCCCTGAGCTACTTCCGCCTCACAACCCCATGTATTTTCATGGTGGCGAGACCCAGAATCGAACTGGGGACACGCGGATTTTCAGTCCGCTGCTCTACCTACTGAGCTATCTCGCCTTTTTTCAAGGAGTTGGCGGGGCTGACGAGACTCGAACTCGCGACCTCCGGCGTGACAGGCCGGCGCTCTAACCGACTGAGCTACAACCCCGTTCATCTATTATAACCGTTGAGAAGATTCCTGGTGGGCGAAACAGGGTTCGAACCTGTGACCCCCTGCTTGTAAGGCAGGTGCTCTTCCGCTGAGCTATCCGCCCCAAGACGCCAGAGTGGCGCGAAGGTTAGTATATCGACCCCCCGATGGTCTGTCAACAAGGGTGGGAGTAGACTATAAAGAGGCAGGATGACCAGCGAACGGAAGG
>JBBACU010000229.1:0-4245 GCA_041656815.1 Proteiniphilum sp. | reverse complement strand
CCCGGTCGTTCAAGGTGGAAGGAGAACTGCAACGGGGGAGTGGCGTCGAGCGGGTGTATGAACACGTGCCGGTGGACGATAACGGCGAGAACCCTTTTTACGAGTACCGCCTATTGAGCGAATCCAGCCGCTACCAACGGGACCTCCGGCAACTGAAGGCAACGCTCTTGCAGGAGTGGTTCCGCGGGAACAGCACCCCGTGGGTAGGAGCCGAAGCAGGCTTCCGCTCCTACACGGAACAGTACCTCTCGCCCGGTTATTTTATCGAGTACGCACACCTTGGCCTTATCGCCTCGGGCGGCGTGGAGGTCAGGAGAGGGAAATCGTCGGTTATCACCTCGCTGGAAGTAGGGTACCACCCCTTGGTCAGGTCCGACAAGCAAGTGCCCGAGGGAGAGGAACTCTACGACGCGTCAATGGCACCCGACGTGGAGGTACTCACGGTCACCCCTCTCTCGGGAGCCTGCCGCGTGCAATACGAGTACCGCCACCCGAAAGTAACCTGGTTTGTTTCGGGGAGCCTCTCCGCAATAGGAGTAAAAGAACGAAATTCGGTAACCGCACGACTGGCTGCCGGCATAAAATTATAACAGATGGAAGCAATCATTCAATGTGAAGACATCACCCACTATTACGGCAAGAAGCTCATCTACGAGCACCTCAACTTCGAGGTGTCGCCGGGGAAGATACTGGGGCTGCTCGGCAAGAACGGCACCGGGAAGACGACGATTATCAATATCTTGACGGGGTACTTGAAACCGCGCTCGGGGGTGTGCCGACTGTTCGGGGAAGACATGGAGCACTTGTCGCCCAAGACCAAAAGCCGCGTGGGACTCTTGCTGGAGGGACATATCCAGCACAGCTACTTCAACGTGGAGCAGGTAGAGAAGTTTTACAGCCGCTTTTTCCCGAACTGGAAACGGGAGGCGTATTACGAGTTGCTGAAGAAGCTGCAGGTAACCCCCACCCAGAAAATCAGCACCATGTCGTGCGGCCAACGGTCGCAGGTGGCCTTGGGATTGCTGTTCGCGCAAGACTCCGACCTGCTGATACTGGACGATTTCTCGATGGGGCTCGACCCGGGCTACCGCCGCCTGTTCGTGGAGTACCTCCGCGAATACATCACGGCGGAGAACAAGACCATCTTTCTCACCTCCCACATCATCCAGGATATGGAGTTGCTGATTGACGATTGCATCATCCTCGACTACGGGCGGATACTCCTACACGAACCTACCGCGTATATCTTGGATAACTTCAAGCAGTTTCGATTCCGTTCGGACAAGGAGCCCGCGGCCGACACGCTGCTGTGGCATACCGAGCGAATCGGGAATCACTGGCTGACCGGCTCGTTCGCCTCGAAAGAGGAGGTACACGCGGCGTTGGCCAAAGAGGGAGCCAACATCAGCGAACTTACCGAAGAGCGGATATCGCTCGAAGACGCGTTCATAGGTTTAACCGGCAAATATTAACAGCATGTACCCATCACTCTATTTTAAAGAATGGACCAAGACCCACCGCCTTATCTTGCTGCTGGGCATCCTCTTCGCGGGCGTCACCGCCTATATCTTCCTGAACACCTCCAAGATGCTTCAAGCGGGGCCCATCCCTGTATGGGGATTTATTCTCGAACACGACCTCTCCCTGGCGTCGCACCTCAAGTACCTGCCGGGAGCAGCGGGAATACTGTTCGCCATCGTGCAGTTCGCCCCCGAGATGCAGAACAAGCGGCTCAAGCTCACGTTGCACCTGCCATTGAACGAGTCGCGCATCGTCTGCACCATGCTGGGGTATGGCGTCGCGGCCCTCACCGTGCTGTTCCTGCTCACCTGCTTTATCCTGCTGGGAGGCCTCGCGTTGTGGTTTAGCAAGGAGATTGTCTTTGCCACCTTCATGAAAGTGCTCCCCTGGTTCCTGGCGGGGTACGCGACCTACCTGTTGGGCGCGTGGATATCCTTCGAGCCGGTTTGGCTGCAACGGGTATTGAACGCGTTGCCGGCGGCCTGCATCGTCTCGTTTTTATATATCGCGGCCCCGTCGGGCGGCTATGCCCCGTTCCTCCCCTATTTAATCGCGGTGATTGCCGCCTCGTTCACTTTCTCCTTTTTCTCTATCCACCGTTTCAAAAGCGGGGTGCAATAAAGCTACATGAACATGATAAATAAATCACTTTTACGCATTATCCTATTGATTGTCGTCACCCTGGCTGCCGCGTGGGCCATACCGGCCCTCACCAAGAAGGCCGCGTCGTCGCGTCAACGCTACCCTTTCGTGAACTACAGCGAGATCATCGAACAGTTTTGCTACCGGGAGGTGGACGGCAAGAACAGCGTGCTGAGCGACGCGTCAGGGAAAATATATACCGATACCGAGTTCGACTCCATCCAGCCGATGCTCTACTACCGGCAACTGTCGGCCGAGGGCAAGATGCCCGATTCGATACGGGGGCAAGAGGTGACCATGCCGCTAATCCGGCAAAAAAGCTTTACCTATCGCTACAACCCCAACGAAACCAGTCGCCCGAACCTGGGCCTGTACATCCTGTACGAGGCCCTTCCCAAACGGCTGAACCTGGAGTCGCCCCACGACGTGTTCCGGTTGAAAGAGAACATCGAGTTTATCGACGTGGCCACCAACAAGGTGAACCGGGAGAAGAGCGACCTGTTTACCGCCGAGCTATTAAAAAGGGGATACAGCTTCCCCGCGCAGTGGACCGAAGGCATCTTGACGATACGCAAGCCGTACGACGAGGGCTATTTCACCTTGGACGCGGAGGGCAAGCTGTTTCACCTGAAGATGGTGAACGGTCGCCCATTTGTTCGTGACACGGGGGTGGGAGAGCAAATCGACGTGGCCCATTTTTCGATGCTCTCCGTGGCCGACAAACGGTTCTACGGGTTCGTGTACGATACGGGGGGAAGCGCCTATATCCTGGAAGCTCCCGGGTACAATCTCCTGAAGCTGGATATGCCCCCGCTGGATATGGGACGGGACAACATGATGATCTTGGCCAACATGTTCTTCTGGACAGTGACCGTTACCTCGCCCGAGGGGCGCCATACGTACGCGTTGCATAACGACAACCTCGAGCGGGCCGACGAAACGTTCACGGCGGCGGACAAGGACGCGTGGGACAGCGTATCGAAATGGTTGTTTCCCGCGTACCTCACCGTGACGGACAGCGCCAGCAAGTACGTGAAGCCGCGACTGCACTTCACCGCGCTGAACGCGCTGGCCCTGAACCTCCTTTTAGCTCTCGTTTGGCTGGTCATTGCCGGCAGACAGGGAAAGGCGTACAGGTCCACTACCCCCGGAATCATCACGCGCGCTTCCGCGGCAGAAAGCCTGTATATTTTAATCACCGGGGTCGCCGGGCTCATCGCGTTGGTCATTATCCCTTCGCGTTGATCATTATCCCTTCGCGTTGATCAAAGAGATACAATTATCAAAAATAAGCAGTAACTTTGTAAATTTCCCAATTAAAAAAACAAACACCCAATGAAAAATTTTATTTTTATTCTCACCCTGTCCGCCTTGATTTTGGCTTCCTGTACTAACACCGGGAAACAGCAAAACGGCAAGGCATCTAATACCGAAACGGCATCGGCCGAAACGGTCGTCTATGACGCGGATACACTCTACGCGATCGCGGAATCATTCGTTGATCAGCCCATCACGGTAAAAGGATACGTGACCCATACCTGCAAGCACGCGGGAAAGCGCTGTTTTATCACGGGCGACCAACAAAAGTTCTCAATCCGGGTAGAAGCAAAAGGAGATATTGGTGGCTTTAACAGGGAGTTAGCCGGCACGCAACTGGCCATAGAGGGTATCCTGCGGGAACGACGGCTAACCCAGACGGAGATTGCCGATATGGAGATGGATGTTAACGAGCGACTCAAGCAAGTAGAAGATGGCTCCGCGGAGACTTGCGAGGCAGAGCTGGCCAATATCAACGAGATGAGAGAATGGATGCAAGAACAAGGGAAAGACTACTACGCCATCTACTATATCGACGGGCTTAGCTACCAAGAAATGACCAACTAACAAAGAAGATGAAGTGGTCAATTAGTCCGAAAACAAGAAAATGGATCCGCGTACTGCATCGCGATCTTGGCTTCGTGATGGTGGGCCTTTGCTTGGTTTACGGCATATCGGGCATCTTGCTCAATCGCATCGAGAAGAGGGATCCCTCCTACAAGATAGAACAACGGACAGAAGATTTCACGCGCCACCTTACCCGGG
>JBBACU010000228.1:0-4252 GCA_041656815.1 Proteiniphilum sp. | reverse complement strand
GAGACGGAGACGGGAAGAATGTTGCCCGAAGCACGGCCCGAGAGCTACATGTTTGAAGGGATTGGAAAGACAACACGACTGGCGGGAGTGGATATCGAGATCCTGGATTACTTGCCGCACGCGGCCATCTTCCGGGACACTACTTTCCTAAACGTGGTGCCGATGATGATGGAAGGGGCCACGACTGCTATCAAGTTGAGGGCTAGCCGCCCGGGGATGACACCGGTGGAGGGATGGGTAAGCAACGGCAGTTACATCTTTCCGCACAGCACCCTCGCGATTGACGATGAGACCAGCGTGGCGATGCCGATGCAAGAGGTGAGGCGATACACGTCGCACGTGACCGCCTACACCGAAGAGGGCCTTTCGAAACAGGCGGTGATCGAAGTAAATAAACCGCTGCGGATCGAGGACTGGGTAATTTACCAGTATAGCTATGATGACAGCAAAGGAAGGTACTCCGACACGTCGGTCTTCGAGCTGGTGCGAGACCCGTGGTTGAAGGTTGTCTATACCGGCATCTTCATGCTGTTGGCGGGGGCGCTCTTCCTCTTTATCGCGGGGCCAAAGAAGAGGTCAACTATTGAGGATTAACGGCAATGAACGCTTCACCAATTAAAAAACTGTACGCGGATAAAGTTGAGGCATTTAAATATTTCGTGGGGACCCATTGACCTCGAAGAGCGTAAAAAGGAGCAGCTGTTTGAGCAAAGCGAATATTCGCGTCAAGCTAAATGAACAGAGTCAAGCTTGCTTAAATAATGCCATAGCAAGCGAATATCTACGAAGCGAGTTATTGCTCTTTTAGCGATTGAGGTCATGAATGGGTCACAAAATATTGACAGCCGAAAATTTGATCGCGCACAGACTCTCGAAACGTGAGTGGCTAACGTAACATTTATTATGCAACTAACAATATGACGTGGGATTCCTTTATATATTTCGCGATAGGCGCGGTACTCTTGTGGGCCGCCGGCGCCGCGTTGGCGTATAAAACCAAACGCAAGGCGCTGCCCGCCCTGCTCACCGTGGCGGGACTGGTGGTCTTCGGGCTCTTTATCGCCGGCCTCTGGATATCGTTGGAACGCCCGCCCCTGCGCACGATGGGCGAAACACGGCTATGGTACTCTTTCTTCCTCCCGGTAGCCGGGGTGCTTACCTACTTGCGATGGAACTATAAATGGATCCTCTCGTTTACCACTGTCCTGTCGACCGTGTTCGTGATCGTGAACATCGCGAACCCGGACATCCATAATAAGGTGCTGATGCCGGCACTGCAGAGTCCTTGGTTCGCACCGCACGTTATTATCTACATGTTTTCCTACGCCATCCTGGGAGCGGTAACGCTGGTGGCCATCTATTTCTTGGTACGGGAAAAGAAGATTGGCGACAAGGAACGAATCATGCATATGGCGGACAACCTGGTGTATGCCGGGACGGCCTGTATCACGCTGGGTATGCTCATGGGCGCCATCTGGGCAAAGGAGGCGTGGGGCCACTACTGGAGCTGGGACCCGAAAGAGACTTGGGCTGCCATCACCTGGCTGGGCTACCTGATCTATATCCATTACCGGTTGAGGAAAACCTCATCGAACAAGACCTCCATGGTTATCCTGATCATCTCGTTCGTGCTGCTTCAAATATGCTGGTACGGGGTGAACTACCTCCCCTCCGCCCAACAGAGCATCCACACCTACTCGTAGAGATATACGCGACGTGCTAATTACCGGGGTGCCGCTTGACGTACCCCTTCTTCATATCCACCGAAAAACGCTTTTATCACGCGAAGTACCCATTTGACCGCAAAAATAGTTAATTTTGCAGGAAGCAAACATCCAAAGAGAGAGAAAGCAAGACGAATGTCACGAACCCGTCAACACGGGCTTCCTTTTGATACAAACAACGCCTTTATTTAACCGTTTTGTTAAATAATCACGATTTGCATATCTTTTTTCTCTTTTTTATTTGGATATTCAATCACTTTGTATATTTTTGCACCGTATTGGGTTCGAAACGACAAAAACGACAAAGGTGAATAATCCGGATAACGGGTGAAATTAATTTTATATATCAAATCACGCGCATTATGTCAACATTACGATTTAAAGCGGTAGAAGAAGCGTCAAAGAGAATGCCGGTGGAAGTGAAAACACCGGACCAGTTGCCCTCGGAGTATTACGGCACCTACGTGTTCAACCGGACACAAATGTCGAAATACCTCTCGAAGGAGACCATGAACATCGTGTTGGAAGCCATCGACCAAGGCACCACGTTGCACCGGGGCATTGCCGAGCACGTGGCCGCGGGCATGAAGATGTGGGCCATCGAGATGGGCGCCACGCATTACACGCACTGGTTTCAACCGCTCACGGAAGGGACAGCCGAGAAACACGACTCGTTCATCGATTACGTGAACGGCCCTCAAGGAAATATCATCGAACGTTTTTCCGGAAAGTTATTGGCGCAACAGGAACCCGACGCGTCGAGTTTTCCCAGCGGGGGCATACGCAACACCTTCGAAGCAAGGGGATACACCGCGTGGGACCCCAGCTCTCCCGCTTTTATCATTGACGATACCCTCTGTATCCCCACCGTTTTCATCTCTTACACGGGAGAGGCGCTGGACTACAAGACGCCGCTGCTGAAAGCCCTTTCAGCCGTGGATAAAGCAGCGGTTGACGTGTGCAAGCTGTTTTATGCCGATGTGAAGAAGGTCTACTCCTACCTCGGCTGGGAACAGGAGTATTTCTTGGTAGACCAGGCCCTTTACTCGGCGCGGCCCGACCTGATACTTACCGACCGCACCCTCATGGGGCACGAGAGCGCGAAGAACCAACAGCTCGAGGACCACTATTTCGGGGCCATCACCCCGCGGGTAGCCTCCTTCATGCGGGAGGTGGAATACGAGGCGTACAAATACGGCATCCCATTGAAAACCAGGCACAACGAGGTGGCACCCAACCAGTTCGAGCTGGCACCCATCTTCGGCGAAACCAACTTGGCGGTAGACCAGAACCTACTGGTAATGACCTTGATGCGACGTATCGCTCCCAAGCATCATTTCAAACTGCTGCTGCACGAGAAGCCGTTTGCCGGCGTGAATGGCTCCGGCAAGCACAACAACTGGTCCCTCTGCACCGATACCGGCATCGGCCTGTTCACCCCCGGGAAGACGGCGTACGAAAACCTGCTGTTCGTCACCTTCCTCGTGAATACCCTCATGGCGGTACACAAGTACAACGGACTGCTGAAAGCCTCCATCATGTCGGCCAATAACGCCCACCGGCTGGGCGCCAACGAGGCGCCGCCGGCCATCATCTCCATCTTCTTGGGGAAACAAATCTCGGCCGTGCTCGATAAAATCGAGGAAAGCTCTGAAGACGACGACATCACCGTGGACGAATTGAAGATGATGAAACTGGGCGTGGCCCATATCCCGGAGGTGCTGATCGATAACACCGATCGCAACCGCACATCGCCCTTCGCCTTCACCGGAAACCGCTTCGAGTTCCGGGCGGTGGGCTCGTCGGCCAACTGCTCGTCGGCCATGATCGTGCTGAACTCGGTAATGGCCGCCCAACTGATTGATTTCAAAAAAGAGATCGACACCAAGATGGAGAAGGGGATGAAGAAAGAAGAGGCCATTTTTGATACCCTCCGCCTCTATATCAAAGAATCGAAACCCATCCGCTTTGAAGGGAACGGCTACAGCGACGAGTGGAGGGAGGAGGCCAAGCAGCGAGGACTCAATTGCGAGACCAGCGTCCCCCTGATTTACAACGAATACACCCGGGAGGAGACGGTGGCGATGTTCGAAGCCATCGGCGTGCTGAACGAGAAGGAACTCCACGCCCGCAACGAGGTGAAATGGGAGACTTACACCAAGAAGATACAGATCGAGGCGCGGGTACTGGGCGACCTCAGCATGAACCACATCATCCCGGTCGCCACCGAGTACCAGTCGATGCTGCTCGATAACATCTACAAGATGCACGCCGTGTTCGACAAGGACAAGGCCGACCGGTTATCGAAAGAGGACGCCGCGCTCATCGAAGAGATCGCGGATCATATCTCGGCCATCAAAACCAACGTGGACGACATGGTGGACGCGCGCAAAGCAGCCAATAAACTGGAAGATGCCCAAGAGAAGGCGGTGGCCTACCATGATACGGTAAAGCCCTATCTCAACGTGATCCGCTACCACGTGGACAAGTTGGAACTCATCGTGGATAATCAGATGTGGACACTGCCG
>JBBACU010000227.1:0-4260 GCA_041656815.1 Proteiniphilum sp. | reverse complement strand
ACGAAGAATCAAAATCGGTTTTTATCGGACGGCAATGTATTTAAATAGTGAATTATGACGAGATGGATATGGTCCCTTATCCCGGGTATGTCGTTAAGCTTGGGGGATGCATCGGCGCTGAATAATTTTAAGCAACCGTTGCCGAACGTTATTTTTGTGATGGCCGATGATATTGGCTACGGGGATTTAGGGTGCTACGGGGCCACCCGGATTAAAACACCGGCAATCGATGAGGTGGCCAAACAGGGCGTGCGTTTTAATCAAGCCTATGCGCCCGCGGCTACCAGCAGCCCGTCGCGCTATGCGCTGCTAACCGGTACGTATGCTTGGCGCGAAGGGGTTAGCATATTGCCCGCCAACGCCCACCTCTCTATCGATGAAAATGCGTATACATTGCCTAAGATGTTTAAAGACGCGGGGTATACAACGGGATTAGTGGGCAAATGGCACTTGGGGCTGGGTAGTAAAGGCAATGAAGTGGATTTTAATGCACCCATTGAACATGGTCCATTATCCATCGGCTTCGATTATGCTTATTACTTCCCCGCGACCAACGATCGCGTACCCTGTATATATATCGAAAATAATCAGGTCGTGAACCTGCGAGCAGATCAGCCTATCCGGATATCCTACAGCCAGAATATCAGCGAGGACCCTACCGGAAAGGAGCATCCCGAATTATTGATAATGAATGAGCTGACCGGATACCATAATGGCACTATTATAAATGGAGTAAGCCGGATAGGATACATGAGTGGTGGGGAGGATGCCCGATGGGATGATGAAAAGATGGCGGAGCATCTACTTGCAAGAACAATTGATTTTATAGAGAAAAACAGAGACAACCCCTTCTTTTTATACTACGCGCCGCATAATGCCCACGAACCCCGGATACCCTCCAAACGGTTCAGGGGGAAATCAGAAGCAGGCATTTATGGTGATGTAATTGAAGAGTTCGACGATTGCATCGATCAACTGGTGAAGGCGCTTAAAGATAAAGGATTATACGAAAATACAATTTTAATAATAACCAGCGATAACGGCCCGATGGTGAAAGAGGGATACGACGACGGTGCCCTCGAAAATCTAAACGGACATGATCCGTATAATCAACTCAGGGGTGCGAAATACTCACTCTACGAAGGGGGAACAAGAGTCCCGTTTATCTGCTCCTGGCCGGCTCGTGTGAAAAAAGGATTTACGCAAGAGCAACCCTTTACTTATTTGGATATGCTTGCTACATTCGCACGGATGCTTGAAATTCATTTATCCTCTAAAAACAGGAAGGATAGTCGAGATGCATCGGAATTATTTTTCCATGAGACCGCCGGGCCATACAAAGAATATATCCTTACTCAAAACAATAATGGAGAGATTGCCATCCGGTATGGAGACTGGAAGTTTATTCCAGCTCACGAGAACAAGCAAGATGAGCTTTACAATCTCAAGCACGACCGTTCAGAGCTACACGATATGAGAACAGCCTGCCCGGGGATCGTGAAAAAAATGGAAGGAATACTCGACAAGTATGTAATCGAAATAGAATGAAACGAGCATGAGAATCATTCTCACACAAGTACATGATTAAAGCGAGTTCCATACACCATAACGTAAAAAATAATCAAATCGTATAAAAATGATAAAAAAACTCGTTGCTCTTTTATTATTTATTCCCTATGTCGTGCTGGCACAGGAAAGTAACTACTACTTCTTCTCTAAGGAAGATATCGAGAGTATCCGTTCTTCCTCTCAAACTGAATGGGGAGGGGCTATCATGGAAAAACTGAAGAAAACAGTGGATGACCGAAGGGAGCATTCTTTGCGCGTTCCACTTCTGGAGGGGGGGCATGGACATGACTATTTTTGTCCTATCCACAATCAAGTGTTTCGTTTTGATTGGGACAAGCCTCACGCCCATTATTGTAGCCTATGTGATAAATATTGGGAAGATAACAATAAATTCGACTGGGCTTGGATCAATCACGTACACCTGCATAACCGGCTATACCTCACTGCTTGCATGTATTTGTATATTGTCACGGGTGAGGTGCAGTATGCGGAATATATTCGGGATATGATGCTGGATTATGCTTCCAAGTACCTTACCTACCTGAATCACGATACTGCCAGGAGAACAGGTCCGTGGGGCGGCAAAATGTTTGGACAGAGCCTCGATGAAGCCGTATGGGCGAGCGACGCCTGCCGGGCGTATAGGATAGCAAAACCCGTGATGACCGAAGAAGAAATCCGCAAAATCGAAACCGGCTACCTGACCCCTTGCGCCGATTTGTTACTGGGGCGCCGGGGCGATGCAAACTGGCAGGTTTGGCACAACAGCGGCTTGATAGCGCTGGGCATTTCTTTGCAGAACGATAGCATCATCGATATTGCGGTAAATGATCCCGAATGTGGCTACCATGTACAGATGGATCGGCATGTGCTGGATGACGGATGGTGGGGCGAAGGTTCACCGGTTTATCACTATTACCCGCTCCAGGCGATGCTGTTGTCGGCCGACGCCGTCCGCTGCCGCGGTATTAACTTGTATGACGATAAGCTCTACAAGATGCTGGCCGCTCCCGCTTCGGCGGTATATGCCGATCTGTTTTTCCCTTCGCATAACGACGGGTGGTACGGGGAGTCGCTGGTAGCACAGGCCCATTTATACGAGATAGCCTATACACGGTATGAGGATCCTTTCTTCTTGGACGTGTTGAGCCAATGTTATCGTTATACCGAAAGAAACTCGGTAGAAGCCTTGTTGAATAACAGCCCTATTGAAACCGCTGCAGCCTTGGCATCTTGGCCTTCGGTTCACTTTAAGGATGCCGGATTCGCGGTGTTGCGTTCCGGCGATAGAACCGCGGTGTTAAAATATGGCCCACACGGGGGTGGCCATGGACATCCCGATAAGTTGTCGATCTCCTTCCATGATGGAGAAAAGGAAATCATATCCGATATGGGTACGTCGGCGTACGGGGTTCCCGCGTTTACCGGCTGGTACAGGAAGACATTGTCGCACAGCACCCTCACTGTGGATGGCAAAGATCAGCGCGAAACAACAGGAGAACTTGTCTCTTTCGAGGTAACTCGGCAGGGTGGAGAGGTAAAAGCCCGGGTATCCGACGCGTACCCGGGAGTGGAAATGGAGAGGCAGTTAACCCTGCAAAAGGATAAATTAATAGACCTGTTTACCGCGATCTCGACCGAAGAACATGTGTACGATCACGTGCTTATATTGACCGAGGAGCCTGTTTTTGACCGAGAAGGAGAGGCCGTGATACTGGATGACGCACCGGCTTATGGTTACATCGCGAACACGACAAAAAGGACGATGTCGGGGTCTGTCAGTTGTCAAGTGGGCAATGCGACATTGAACGTTAGCCTGCCCGGCACGGTACAATTTGAAGTGATCACCGGAGAAGCACCGGGGATACCGCCCGGCAATGAAAGGGTAAACGAGAAATATCCCGCGCATCGTTGCTATCCCTTGATCATACGTTTAAAACATAAAGATCTACGAATAAAAACCGAATGGGAATTTTAGTTATGAAAATCTATAAACTATTCATTGTCTTTAGTATAGTTGCCCTGTTTACAACCTCTTGCAAACAGGCCGTGAATGAGATAAACCTCGCTGGCCAATGGGAGGTAATCCTCGATAGCCTTGACCAGGGCATTGATGCCAAATGGTATAATCAGGTATATGCCGATCACATAACGCTTCCGGGAACATTATGTGATGCAGGGTATGGCATACCTTGCACTTTGGAGCCGGCTATGGAGAAGGAGATATTCCTCAACCTGAAGGCTAAATACGAGTATATTGGTCCGGCATGGTACCGGAAAGAGGTAACTATCCCACGAGACTGGGAAGATAAAAATATCCTGCTTACCTTGGAACGTGTAATCTGGAATTCGCGTGTCTGGATTAATGGTAAAAGGGTGGAAGGTTACAACGAGAGCCTAAGCACCCCGCATTATTTCCAATTGGAGGATTACTTGATACCCGGTCAGAAAAACAGCATTGCCATCCGTGTAGATAATAGAAAGCAACACGATATATCAATCCGGAACCTTGCCCACGCCTATACCAATGACACGCAAACCCTCTGGAATGGCATACTGGGCCAGATAACCTTAACCGCGAAAGAAAAGATCTCTATCGAAGAACTGCGTTTAACCCCCGATGTGGACAATGGAAAGGTAAACGTGGTGGTTAGAACCTCCTCCCCGGTATCCGGCAAAATTGTCTTGGCC